>CAJXLG010000037.1 GCA_913055885.1 uncultured Rhodospirillales bacterium | reverse complement strand
CCGCCGCTGCGCCGAGGACGGGCCCGCGGTCCCCGACATGCCCGCGGGGGCCGGGGGTTAGGCGCCGGCGGCGTCCTCACGGCATTTCGCCATCCCGTCGGGTGGTAAAAGGCTCTACCGGCCGGCCTCCGCCGTCCGCTCGCCGTTGCGTTCCTGCTCCTGGATGACGCCCACCAGTTCGTCCAGGCACTGGATCACCTCGTGGGACGCCTCGTTGAGGTGGTTGAGGGCCTCCTGGGCCGCTTCGGGATCGTCGGCATGGTGGCGTTCCAGGACCTGCTTGCCGTAGCGGTGCACCCGCTTGTGCGGCTCCAGGAGGGCCTTGAAGGCCTTGTGGTCGCGGATGGCGGTGTCCGTTACCGCGTTGTACCAGCGGCCCAGGCGGCAGTGGTCGTGGTCGGAAAGCTGCGCCGCGGTGGTGCTGGCGCGGCCCATGACGGTGTCCACGATGCGCTTCTTGAAGGCCACGTGGTCGTTCTTCGCCACCTCCAGCATCACCATGGGCGTTCCCAGCCTGGCGAAGTTCTCCACCTGCTGGTCCAGCACCTTGTTGGCCTGGTCCATGGCCGACAGCACGTCGTTGATCTCGTCGTTGTTGCGGCTGGAGAGGTCGGCGATGGAGGTGGTGCCCTGGGAGACCTCGTTGGCCGCGTCGCTCTGCTGGCTGAGGATGCGGGCGATCTCCTGCATGCGGCCGCTCACCGTGTCCACCCGCTCGTTGATGGTGTCGAGCTGTTCCCTGAGCCCGGTCATGGCGTCCTGGCCGCTTTCCACGGCCTGCGCCCCCTCCTGCATGGAGCTCACGATGGTGTTCATCTCGCCCCGCAGGTTGTCGATGCGCCCGCGGATGTCCTCCGTGGCCCGGGAACTCTGCCCCGCCAGGTTCTTCACCTCGTTGGCCACCACGGAGAAGCCCTTGCCCGCCTCGCCGGCACGCGCCGATTCGATGGTGGCGTTCAGCGCCAGGAGGTTGGTCTGGCTGGCGATGTCCTCGATCTCGCCCACGATCTCGCCGATGCGCTGCGACGCCTGGGACAGGCTGTCCACGTTCTGGGCCGCCGTCTGCACCGAATCGTGGATGTTGGTCATGGTGGTTTCCGTCTGGTGGGCGGCGGACACCCCCTCCCGGGCGGCGTTCCCGGCGTTCTGGGCGTTGTCGGCGGCGGTGTCGGAGGAGTCCGCGATCTCCTTCACGGAGGCCACCATCTCCTCCACGGCGGAGGCCATGGACTGGCTCTGGTTGGCGGCGTCGCGCACGTCCCGCATCATGGTGGCCAGCACCACGATGGCCTCGTTGGCCTGGACGGCCGCCTCCACCACGCCGTGCAGGTTGCTTTCCGCCGTGTCGCGCAGATCCGCTTCGCGTTTTTCCATCTCGGCGATCTGCTGGCGGTGTTCGCGGTCGAAACGGTCGATCTCCTCGGCGCGTTCCTTGAAGTAGCCCAGGGCCTCGGCCATGCGGCCCACCTCGTCACGCCGGTTGTAGCGCGGCACGTCCACGGAGAAATCCTTCTGGGACAGCCGGCCCATGATGTCCGTCATGTTGCGGATGGGCCGCGAGATGCCGCGGGCCAGGACGAAGCCGATGAGCGACGCCACCAGGGCGGCGACGATGCCCACCGTGATGGCCGTGTTGCGGGCGCTGATCTGTTCGGCGTAGTAGGCGCCGGCGTCCATGGAGACCTGCACCACCCCCATGGGGTTGCCGGAAAAGTCCGTCACCGTGGCGGCATAGAGGGCGCGATGGGTGTCGCCCCGGTCCACGGCCCGCACCACCGTGTCGCCGTCCATGACACGGCGCAGCGTCGCCGCGTCCAGCGCCATGCCCGACCGCAGGGTGGAGGCAAAGGTCTCGAAGCCGCCCTCGCGCGGGATGAAAAGCGCCACGTTGGCGCCGTAGCGTTCGGTGAAGGTGTCGAAGAAGGGCTGGCCGAAGGACAGTCCGAACTCCAGGGAGCCCACGTGCTCCCCCTGGTAGGCCACCGGCACCATGCCGCGCAGGCCGATGCCGGCGACACCCTTCTCCATGCCCTTTACCGGCGTCTTGTCGTTGTTGGCCTTGAGCACCGTCTTGCGGAAGCCGGACAGGTCGTCGCCGTATTTCTCCGGCTTGTGCAGCCGCAGGAAGGAGGCCGCCGGCGGCCGGTGGAAGTGGAACTGGCGCACGGCGAAGGAATCGTGTGTCTTTTCGTAGACGGGCAGCAGGCGGTCCTTCAGGAAGGCGCGGTCACCCTCGGCGAAGGCCTTCTGGACCTGGGGGATGTTGGCGACGACGGCGGCCATGGCCTGGGCCTGTTCCGCCTTGGCGTCGATGGCCGCCTCCACCTGCTGGAAGTTGCCCTTGAGCTCGCGGCGCTGGGCCTCGCCGATGAGCCGGTCCATGGACATGAGCGCCGCCGTCCCGACGATGGCGGCGGTGATGACGGCGACCAGCACCAGCCCCGCGCCGATGCGGGCAAAAATGGACATGTCGCGGATGGCCTGCATGAACCTGCTCCTTTTCCGGCACGGCGCGTCCTGCTGACACTTTCCCGCGCATGCCGTGATGGTTCCAGTAAAGGGATTGTGAAAAACGGGTTATTGCCCGAGAAGCTGCTCCAGCACCTTGCGCGCGGCGTCGCCGCCGTCCTTCTTGCCGCCGCTCCCCTTCCTGTCGCCGCCAAGCGCCTCCCGGATGCGTGACCCCAGCTCGTGCTTGAGGATGTGGTTGGCGAAGTTTTCCGCCTCGAAACGCCGCCGCGGCGCGTCCAGCGGCCCCTCGAAGTGCATGATGAGGGGTGGTGCCTTGGCGAGGTCCTTGAGGCGCAGGGCGGTGCGGGCGTCCAGCCGCCACTTCGGCAGGTCGGCGGTCACCTCGCCGCGCCCCCGGCCGCCCTTGGCGTCCAGGCGCAGGTCGTGACTCTTCACCACGCCCTTCCTGGCGGTGCAGGTGCCGCTCAGGCGCCGGAAGGCGGTGGTGCCGCCGCTTCCGGCGGTGCGCACGGCGTTCAGCAGGCCGCCCACCCCCTGGCCCTTGTCGATGGCGTGGCGCACGGCGGCCAGGTCGAAACCGCGTAGCACACCATCCGCCACCCGGAAGCGGCCGCCGCCGTGAAGGCTGCGCACCAGCGCCGCTTCGCTGCGGCCCCTGGCGCGCAGGCGGGTGGCCATGTCCAGGCGGCCGTCCGTCACGTCCACGCGCCGGTTGCGGAAGATGGCATGGCGCACCTTCACGCCGTCGGCGCGCAGGTCGGCGGTCATGACGGGCGTGTCGGGGGCCGCGTCCACGCTGCCGCTGAGCCGCACCCGGCCGCCGAAAAGGCGGCCCTTGAGGTGGTCCAGGGTCAGGGTGCCGTCCGCCAGGGTGGCCGCCAGGCGGGCCTTGTTGAGCCGATAGCGCCCCTTGCTCACGGCGGTGGCGGAGAGGGTCACGTCGGCGTCCAGGGTGTGCAGCGGCGCCAGGGTGATGGGCCGCGCCGACCAGCGTTGTGCCGCCGCCGGTCGTATCGTTTGGCGGCTTGTGTCGGGTACGGCGTGGCCGGGCACTCGGCCGCCGGCGCCGCCCGCGCCGTCCCGTCGCGCCGATTTTCGCGGCGGCAGGAAGGGGTCGATGGCCACTTCGCCGGCGTCCAGGTCGGCCTCCAGGTGGGGCCGCCTGCCGGTGAGCGTCAGGACGGCGCGCCCCGCCAGGGTGGCCGGCCCCAGGCGCAGGCGCAGGTCGTCGAAGGCCAGGCGGCCGTTGCCGCCCCTGGCGCGGGCGTTCAGGGCGAAGCCCCCCAGGTTGGTGCCGCGCGGGTCGTAGTCCCCGGCGAACAGGCGGGCGAAGTCACGGAAGCTGGCGTGGCTCGCCTTCAGGGCCACGTCGTAGGCGGGCAGGGGCTTGAGGGGGGCCACGGTGCCGTCGGCCATGAGCGTGACCCCGGCAAGCTGCACCCGGGTGTCGATCTCCAGCCTGTCCACGGGGCCGCTGGCGCTCCCGGCGACCACCAGGCCGCCCAGCCGCTCGGGCGGCAGGGGCGGCGTGATGCCGGCGAAGCGGAAAAGGGCCGCCGGGCGGCTGGTGCGCAGGCTGTAATGCAGGCCGTCAACGCGCAGCTTGCGGCCGAATCCCGTCACCTTGCCGTCCACGCTGGCGCCGGCCCCGGCGAGGTCGCCCACGGCCGCCTCGCGGATCGTGAGCGTCCCCTTCTGCAACAGCACGTCCGCCGTCACGTCCTTGAGGGTCCTGCCGCGATGGATGAGCTTGTCGACGCGCAGGCGGGCGTTGGCGTCGAAGGCGTTGAGCACGGCCGGCCCGGCCGGCGGTGTGTCCGCCGTCCCGCCGCCCGCCGTGTTGCCGCCGCCCGGCGCCGACCCGCCGCCGGAGGCGTCCTTGTTCCGGCCGCCGCTGCTGCCGCTTTGCTCGCCGCTGCTCCGGGGCCGGTAGGCGTCCAGGTCCAGGCGCGGCGTGTAAAGGCTGATGCCGAAGGCCGGCCGCGCCCCGCTCAGGCGCGCCACCACGCCGCCGTTGAGCCGCGCGTTGTCGAGCTGGACCTTCAGATTGCGCACCTTCACCTGACGCGGCGTGCCGTTGACGTCGGCGTTCAGGGCGAAGCGGCGCAGCCGGCTGGCGGGCACGCCGCCAACGTTGACGCCCAGCCACGACAGGGTGCTCCTCAGGTTGTTGGCGGTGGCCTCCAGGGTGCCCGAGAAGCGCGGCACGCGCTCGCGCGCGTCGAGGGCGCCGTAGAGGGACACGTCGGCGCCGCCGGGCAGCAGGGCCGTGGCCTCCTTGAGGGTGATCTCGCGCCCCGAGAGCGCGGCGTTGAGCCGCGCCTGGCGCATGACGCCCTGGCGCCACGCGATGGCGTTGATGTCCACGCTGAGCGATGCGTCCAGGGCCGCCGGCAGCCCCGCCAGGGCGCGTCCCACGGGGCCGCGGGCGGGGGCCTGCTTGTCGGGGGCCGACGCCTTCTTGCGGGGTTCGGCCGGTTTCTCCGCCGCTTCCGGGCGCGGCGGCGCCCTGCCGGCGGGCGCGGCGGACGACCCCTCGGCCGCATCCCCGGTCCCGGTCAGCCAGCGGTCCAGATCCAGGCTGTTGAAATCGAGGTCCACGGCAACATCGGGCGTTTCGGCCCAGGTCGCCTCGATGCTGCCCTCGGCCTGGGTGTCGCCCAGGCTGATGTCCAGGCGTTCCGACCGGAACCGCGTGGCGCCCGCGACGAACGGCGCCTTGAGGGACAGGGCGCGGTCCAGGCCGCCGGGGACGTTCGCCACGAAGGGCGCCAGCGCCCGCTTCAGGCGCTTTGCCTTGAGGCGCAGGGTGCCGTCGAGGCGGGGGTCGGCCAGGGGTTTGTCCAGGCTGCCGGTGACCTTCGCCGTGGCGTTCCGCTCGGGCAGCGTGAGGCCCAGGCGCACGGCGGCGGGCGGGCTCGCCAGGTCGCCCGCGCGCCCCTTGAACGTCAGCGCCGCATCCCGGAAACGCGCCGACCCCTCGGCCCTGAACGGGCCCTTCAGGCTGTCGGCGGTGATGCGGGCGTCGATGGCCTCGACGCGGGCCTTCCGGCCGCCACGGTGGTCGCGGTAGAGCAGGGTGCCGTCGCGCACCACCACGCTGTCCAGGCGCACGGCCATGCCGCCGCCCGATGCGCCGCCGTCGCCCGCGCCGCTGCCCGGCACGCGGCCGGCGGCGGTGGCGCCGCCGGATTGCGCCGGGTCGGGCCGGAAGCGCCAGTTGGGCGTGCCGTCGGCCAGGATCTCGGCGCGCACGCTCGGCTTCACCAGCACCACCCGCGACGCCTGGATGGTGCCCGAGAGCAGGGCGCGCGGGGCCAGGCGCACGTTCAGCGACTCCAGGGTCATCATGGGCCTGTCGCCCGGCGCGCCGGGCGCGTTGGCCAGCCTGAGGTCGTGCGCCGCCAGGGTGGGGACGGGCAGCACGCTGAACGACAGGTCCCCCTTGATGGTCAGGTCGCGCCCGGTGGCGTCGCTCACCGCCGAGGCGATGTCGTCCTTGTAGCGGTTCCAGTTGAAGAAGGAGGGACCCACCAGCGCCGCCACCAGCAACAGCACCAGGATGGCGCCCAGGGTGATCCACAGCTTGCGCATTGCCGGCCCCTCTACGCCGCGAACATGGTCCGGTGATCCTTACACCACAAAGGGGGATGATCCAACAGCCGGGCGATCAGGACATTCCCCACCGGCTTGGCGCGTACAATCATTACGTTTTATCGTCGTCCTTCGAGGCTCTTTTCAGAGAAAAGAGCACCTCAGGACGACGATCATGAAGCGAACATATCATCACGGTCGTCATCTTGAGGTGCTCCGCCGAAGGCGGAGCCTCGAAAGATGGCGCTACCCGACGGGCGTTCGAGAAAACATGGGGAATGTCCTGCCGGGTGATGTCCGTTCGCGGGATCGACCCGGCGGCCGTGACGGGCTATCCTCGCCCCCCGGTTACCGTGGAGGGCACCATGACGGACATCCTCACCTGGGTGAACGGGGCCTGGCACGAGGGCAACACCCCTGTCGCCGGGCCGCGCAGCAACGGCCTGTGGCTGGCGGCCACCGCCTTCGACGGGGCGCGCGCCTTCGACGGCGTGTGTCCCGATCTCGACCGGCACGCCGCGCGCCTTGTGGAGTCGGCCCGGCTCCTGGGGCTCACGCCGGTGCTCACCGGGCCCGAGATCGAGGAGCTGGCGTGGGAGGGCGTGCGCCGATTCCCGCCCGGCACGGAGCTTTACATCTCCCCCATGGTCTTCGCCGACGGCGGGTTCGTGGTGCCCGATCCCGATTCCACGCGCTTCGCCATGAGCCTCTACCGCCTGCCCCTGCCGCGGCCCGGCGACGGCTTCAGCGCGTGCCTGTCCAGCTACCGCCGGCCGGCGCTGGACATGGCGCCCACGCGCGCCAAGGCGTCCTGCCTCTATCCCAACGTGGCGCGCGTCGAGCGCGAGGCGCGCGAGCGCGGCTTCGGAACGGCGGTGGTGCGCGATGCCAACGGGGCCGTGGCCGAGTTCGCCCACACCAACCTGTTCCTGGTGAAGGCCGGCGTGGTCTACACCCCGGCCATCAACGGCACCTTCCTCAACGGCATCACCCGCCGGCGCGTCATCCAGCTCCTGCGCGAGGACGGCTACACCGTGGAAGAGACCACCCTGCTGCCCGAGGATCTGGCGACGGCGGACGAACTCTTCGCCACGGGCAACTACGCCAAGGTCATGCCGTGCCGCCAGTACGAGGACCGGGTCTTCGACGGCGCCCCGGTGGCCGACCGGGCGCGCCGGCTCTACTGGCACTTCGCCCGCACGGGGCACGGGCAGCCCTTGTAGGCGCCCTCGAAACACGACGAAAACCATCAGGCGTGTCGTTCTGAGGTGCTCCGCCATGGGCGGAGCCTCGAAGAATGAGGTGCTCCGCCACGGGCGGAGCTTCGAAGAATGACGGTCGCCGGCCCTATTCCCGCCGCCACGCCCGGTAGACGGCGATGACGCCGCGCTCCTGGCGGCGCACGATGTCGCCCGTCTCCAGGTTCACGTAGGCGGCGGATATCTGCCCCTTGATGCGGTCGTTGAGCTTGATGAAGGTGCCCCTGGCGTTGGTGAAGGCGTCGCCGGGCCCCGGGGCGGTCCCTTCCGATTCGGCCGCGCCCAGGGTGAGCGCGGCGGGGTCGGCCACCGGGGTCACGTCGCTTTCCGGGTCCACATAGCACAGCTCGGTGCGGTCGCCGGCGGCGTCCAGGGGCACCAGGTAGTGCTGGACGAAGGCGTTGCCGTCGCGCTCCGCCTTGAGACAGGGGCGCCGCGCGCCGTTCACGTCGGCCACCACCACGGTGCCGCGCGCCACTTCCGCGGCCGGCCGGGCCGCTTTCGTTTCGGTCATGCCGCCACCTTCCGTCAAATCTCGCGCACGTCGGGGTCCTTCGGGTCGTCGGACGTGCCCTTTTCGCGGTCCTTGCCCAGGAATTCCTCGATGAAGTCGCGGGCGGCCTCGTACTGGTCCGCCACCCACGGGGTGACCTCGTCCAGGCCGGCCATCACTTCGCAGCCGGCGCGTTCGCCGGCGCACGCCGCCTCGCAGCCCATGCGGCCGGCGGTGCTGTCGGGATTCTCGCTGTCGCACGTCGCCGTGCACGCCGCGTAGGCGGCGCGGCACTGCTCCGTCGTGATGTCGGCCCTGGTATCCTTGCCTTCACCCTGGGCGGCCAGGGCGGGGCCGGCAAGTCCCAGGACGACGACGAAGGCGAGATGCTTGCGCATGAAAACCTCCTCGGAGCGGTCCCGGAGGGGGCCGCCCGTGGCTGTCAAAAGGGCTTGTCGTCGCGGCGCTCGCGCCGGGTGCTGAACACCTCGGGGTTCCGGAGCAGCATGCAGGCGTTCAGGTATTCATCATGATGGCGCCTTTCCAGGGTCTCCAGGTCCGCCAGGGTCAGGCAGGCGCGTTCGGCCTTGTCGCACTTGTCCCGGCAGGCGCCTTTCCGGGGCGCATCAAGCGGATCGCACGCCGCGCGGCAGGTGGCGTGGGCCTCCCTGCAGTCCACCGCGACGAACCGGTCCATGTCGCACTTCCCGGGCGGCGTTGCCGCCGCCGGCATCGCCAGGACCAGGACGAAGACGGGCACCAGATATTGCAGCACGGGCAAACCTCTTCATGGCACGTGTGTCACCGGGCCTCCGGCGGCGGCGCGGCCTCGTCCGCCCCGGACGCCATGGGCCGCAGCTTGCTGAACACCTCGGGGGTGCGGATCAGGGTGCATCCCCGCACGTAGTCGGTGCGGTGCCGCTTTTCCACCGTCTCCACCCCGACCATGGCCAGGCAGGACTCCCCGGCCTTGCCGCACTGGGTCCGGCAGGTGTCCTTGTCGGACCTGTCGCTCGCCGCGCACGCGTCAAGACACGTGGCGTGGGCCTTGTTGCAGGCGTTCTCGGTGATGCGATCCAGGCCGCATTTCGCCTCTTCCGCGATGCCGAGGTCGTCCGCCGCCGGGGCCGCGACGGGCGCCGCCAGGAGCAGGGCCAGGGCGGGGATCACGTATTTCAGCATGGGATTTCCCCCTCACTCCACGGTGACGCTTTTGGCGAGGTTGCGGGGCTGGTCCACGTCAGTGCCCTTGGCGACGGCGACGTGATAGGCCAGGAGCTGCACGGGGATGGCGTAGAGGATGGGCGCGACGAAGGGGTCCACGTCGGGCATGGCGACGCTGTGGGCCGCCTGTTCCCCCAGCTCGACAACCCCCTTGGCGTCCGACAGGAACACCACCCGGCCGCCGCGCGCGATGACCTCCTGGACGTTGCTCGCCGTCTTGTCGAACACGCCGTCCGTGGGGGCCACCACCACCACCGGCACGCTCTCGTCGATGAGCGCGATGGGGCCGTGTTTCATCTCCCCGGCGGCGTAGCCCTCGGCGTGGATGTAGCTGATCTCCTTCAGCTTGAGCGCCCCTTCCAGGGCCAGCGGGAAGCTCGTGCCCCGGCCCAGATAGAGGACGTCGCGCGCCTCCGCCACCTCGTCGGCGATGCCCGCCAGCCGGTCGTCGTGCTGCAGCACGTCGGCGGCGCGCGCCGGCACCTCCGCCAGGGCCGACGACAGCCGCGCCTCCGCCGCCTCGTCCAGGGCGCCCCGGGCGCGCCCGAAGCTGATCACCATGGCGGCCAGCACCGTGAGCTGGGTGGTGAAGGCCTTGGTGGAGGCGACGCCGATCTCCGGCCCGGCGTTGGTGCGCAGCACCACGTCCGCCTCGCGCGCGATGGTGCTTTCCGGCACGTTCACCAGGGCCATGGTGTGCTGCCCCTGCGCCCGGGCGTAGCGCATGGCCGCCAGGGTGTCCGCCGTCTCCCCCGACTGCGAGATGAACAGCGCCGCGCCGCCCTCCGGCAGCGGCCCTTCCCGGTAGCGGAACTCCGAGGCGATGTCCACGTCCACCGGCAGCCGTGCGTGCTGCTCGAACCAGTAGCGGCTCGCCGTGGCGGCATAGAAGGAGGTGCCGCAGGCGACGATGGTGAGCCGCGGAATGGCCGCCGGGTCGAAGGGAAGCGGCGGCAGCGTGATGGTCTGGATGGCGGGGTTGAGGAAGGCGTGCAGGGTGTCGCCGATCACCGCCGGCTGCTCGTGGATCTCCTTGAGCATGAAGTGGCGGTAGTTGCCCTTGCCGATGAGGGCGCCGTCCAGCGACGACGTGGTCACGGGGCGCTCCACCCGGTTGCCCTCGGCGTCCCGGATCTCGACGCCGTCCGGGCGCAGCACCGCCCAGTCGCCGTCCTCCATGTAGGTGAGCCGCCGCGTCAGCGGCGCCAGCCCCATGGCGTCGGAGCCCAGGTACATCTCCCCGTCGCCGTGGCCGATGGCCAGCGGGCTCCCCTTGCGCGCCGCCACCATCAGGTCCTCGTGCCCGGCGAAGATCACGGCCAGGGCGAACGCCCCCTCCAGCCGCCGGAAGGCCATGTGGGCCGCCGTCTCCGGCGCGTGGCCGTCGCCCAGGTAGACGCTGAGCAGATGGGCCACCGCCTCCGTGTCCGTGTCCGTCTCGAAACGGCAGCCGCGCGCCGTCAGCTCGCGCTTCAGGTCCTGGTAGTTCTCCACGATCCCGTTGTGCACCACCGCCACCCGGTCCGTGGCGTGCGGATGGGCGTTGATCTCGTTGGGCACCCCGTGTGTCGCCCAGCGCGTGTGGCCGATGCCCGTGTACCCGGCAAGCGGGGCCTCCTGCAGCCGGGCTTCCAGGTTGCGCAGCTTGCCCTCGGCGCGCCGGCGATCAATGCCGCCGTCCACCAGGGTGGCCATGCCGGCGGAATCGTAGCCCCGGTATTCCAGCCGCTTGAGACCGTCAAGAAGCAGGGGCGCCGCCGGCGCCCGGCCGATGATGCCGATGATGCCGCACACGGGGCGTCCCTCCTATTCCTTGTCGCGTTCGGCCTGCTTGCGGGCGCGCAGGCGGGCGGCGCCGCCCTCGCGCGTCTCCTGCCGGCCGCGCGCCACGGCCAGGGCGTCGGCCGGAACGTCGCTGGTGATGGTGCTGCCCGCGCCCACCACCGCCGCGTCCCCCACCGAGACCGGCGCCACCAGCGCCGTGTTGGAGCCGATGAAGGCGCCGGCCCCGATGCGCGTCGTCCCCTTGTTGAAGCCGTCGTAGTTGCAGGTGATGGTCCCCGCCCCCACGTTCGCCTTCTCGCCCACCGTGGCGTCGCCCGCGTAGGTCAGGTGCGGCACCTTGGCCCCCGCCTCGATGGTGGCCTTCTTGGTCTCCACGAAATTGCCCACCCGGGCGTCCCTTTCCACGCGCGTGCCGGGGCGCAGCCGCGCATACGGCCCCACGGCCGCGCCGCTTTCCACGTGCGCCCCCTCCAGGTGGGAAAAGGCGTGCACCGTGGCCCCGTCGGCCACCGTCACCCCGGGGCCGAAAACCACGTGCGGTTCCACGATGGTGTCGCGGCCGAGAACCGTGTCCCGGGCCAGGAAGACCGTCTCCGGCGCCGTCAGGGTGGCGCCCCCGGCCATGGCGGCCGCGCGCAGGCGGTCCTGCATGGCCGCTTCCGCCGCCGCCAGGCCGGCGCGCGAGTCCACGCCCTGAAGCTCCGTGGCATCGCCTTCCACCACGGCGCAGGCGCGGCCGTCGCCGCGCGCCAGGGCCACCAGGTCCGTCAGGTAGTACTCGCCCTTGGCGTTGGTGTTGTCCACACGGTCCAGGAGATCGAACAGCACGGCGCCGTCCACGCACATGACGCCGCCATTGCACAATTCGATGGTGGTTTCCTCCGGCGTGGCGTCGTGCACCTCCACGATGCGCTCCAGGCGCCCCGCGGCGTCCGTCACCAGGCGGCCGTAGCGGCCGGGGTCCGCGGGCCGGAAGCCCAGCACCACCACCGCCGGGTCGTCGGCGCCCCGCCGCGCCGCCAGCATGGCCTCCAGGGTCGCCGGCGTGATGAGCGGCGTGTCGCCGAACAGCACCAGGACGTCATCGCCCGGCCCGCCGTGGCTCTCCAGGGCGTCGCGCGCCGCCGCCACGGCGTGCGCCGTGCCCAGGCGCTCGTGCTGCACAGCGCACGGGCGCGGCGCCGCCAGATCCTGCACCGCCGCCATCTCCGGCCCCGTCACCGTCACCACCGGATCGGCGCCGCCGGCGTCCGCCGCGTCCAGCACGTGGGCGAGCAGCGGCCGGCCGGCCACGGGGTGCAGGACCTTGGGGTGGTCCGACTTCATGCGCGTGCCCAGCCCGGCGGCCAGGACCACGGCAGAAACGCGGCGGTTGCTCATGGACCCTCGATGCGGTGAAACTCCCGGACAAGCGGTGGGCACACTGCCACACCCGCACCCATGCGCCAAGCCGCCGGAGGAATCGACCCCCATGTACACGGCCCTGGTTTTCGACCTGGACGGCACCCTCATCGACAGCGTCACCGACCTGCGCATCGCCACCAACCGGCTTCTCGCCGAGCACGGCCGGCCGCCCCTGGACGACGCGGCCGTGCGCCGCATGGTGGGCGACGGCGCCCAGCGCCTGGTGGAGCGCGCCTTCGCCGAGACGGGGGCGCCCCTGCCGGAGGCGGAGGTGCCGGCGGCCACGGAGCGGTTCGTCGCCTTCTACGAACAGAGCCCGGCGGAACACACCCGGCCCTTCGAGGGCGTGGCGGAGACCCTGGCGCGCCTGCACGGGCAGGGGCGGCGACTCGCCGTGTGCACCAACAAGCCGGAGCAGGCCAGCCGCCAGCTCCTGGAGGCCCTGCATCTGTCGCGCTACATCGACGCCGTCGTCGGCGGCGACACCCTGTCGGTGCGCAAGCCGCATCCCGACCACGTGCGCCATGCCCTGGCCGAGCTGGGCGTTCCCCGGGGGCCGGCGCTGCTGGTGGGCGACAACGAGCACGACGTGGCCGCCGGCCAGGCCGCCGACCTCAAGGTGGTGCTCATGACCTACGGCTATGCCCGGGTGCCGCCGGAAGCCGCCGGGGCGGACCACCTGCTGGACCACTTCGCCTCGCTGCCCGGCCTGCTCGACGACCTGGAACGCTGAGCCAGAGCGTTTTCCGACCGGACAGGGTCGGAAAACGCTCCCAGGGCGCGACGGCGCCCCGCCCCGGTCAGGGGCGAGAGCCTGCGTGGCGACGGAACGCCCGTCCAAACGGGCTGCGCCCGTTTGGACGGAAAATGTTTTATCCGCTCTCGTCGAGGGCGGCGGCCAGGCGGTCCAGGGCGTCGCGGGCCGCCGCCGTATCCAGGTCGTCGAAGGCGTCGCGCGCTTCCTGCGCCGTGGCGGCGTGCGGCGTGCCGGCCACGGCGTCGCAGAGGTCATCGAGCGTGGCCTCGGCGTCGGCGTTGGCCTCTTCCACCAGGGGCCGCGCGTGCTCGACCAGGGCGCGGACGTGCGCCGCGTCCGGCATGCCCTCGCCGGCCGCCGGTTCCGTCCCGGCGTCGTCGAACACCCGTCCCAGGCCGTGCAGAAGGGTGTTGAGCTCGGCCAGGAAGGTTTCCGCGGCCCGGTCCACGCCGGCGCCGTCGCGCGCCGCCTGTTCCAGGCCGGCGGCGGCGTCGGACAGGGCGTCGGCGCCCAGGTAGCGGGCGGCCGACTTGATGCCGTGGGCCTGCTCGCGCACCGTGTCCAGCCGCCCCGCCTCCAGGGCCGCCGTCAGGGTATCGGGGGTGTCCGCGTAATCGTGGCGGAAGTTGCGCACGGTGCGCCACAGGCGCTCCGCCTTGTTGCCCGTGCGCTTGAGCCCCGCCGCCGGGTCCAGTCCCGGCACCCGGGCCAACGTCTCCAGACCCTCGGGCGCGGTGTCGGCCGCCGGTGTTTCGGGGGGTGTGGCATCCCGGGCGGCCTCCCCGATCCAGCGGCGCAGCACGGCGTAGAGGTCCTCGGGGTCCACGGGCTTGCCCACGTGGTCGTCCATGCCCGCCTCCAGGCAGCGTTGCCGCTCGTGTGCCATGGCGTGGGCGGTCATGGCGATGACGGGCAGGCGGCCGGCGGGGACGACCCTGCGGATCTCGCGCGTCGCGGCCAGGCCGTCCATCTCCGGCATCTGCACGTCCATGAGCACCACGTCGTAGTCGGCCGCCGGGGCGAGGGCGGCATCCACCGCCTGCCGCCCGTCGTTCACCGCCGTCACGTTCATGCCGGCATCGTCCATGAGGTCGTGCGCCACTTCCCGGTTGGTGGCGTTGTCCTCCGCCAGCAGCACCCGCGCGCCGGCCAGCTCGGCGGGGGCTGTGTCGGCGGCGGGGGCGGCGCGCCGGGCGCGCTCGGGCGTGAAGACGCCGGCGATGGCGTCGAACAGCAGGGATTCGTGCACCGGCTTCATGAGGACGTTGTCGATCCCCAGGGCGTCCGCACGGTCGTGCAGGTCCTCGCGGCTGTGGGCCGTCACCATCATCACCGTGGGGACGTGCGGCAGGCGATCGTCGCGGGCGATGCGCTGCGCCGTGTCCAGGCCGTCGGTCCCCGGCATGAACCAGTCCATGAGCACCAGGTCGAAGGGCGGTTCCGCCTCCGCCAGCTTCCGGATCGCGGCGTCGCCGGAGGCGGCCGCCGCCGGGCGCATGCCCCAGGTTTCCAGCATGCCCGTGAGCACCTCGCGGGCCGTGGCGTTGTCGTCCACCACCAGCACCCGCAGGCCGGCCAGGTCGCCGGCCGTCGCCTTGGCGGGGGTTTCCCGCTGGACGCCGAGCGGCACCGTGAAATGGAAGGTGCTGCCCGCCCCCGGCGTGCTCGACACGGCCATGCTGCCGCCCATGAGGTCGGCGAGCTGGTGGCAGATGGCCAGCCCCAGGCCCGTGCCGCCGTAACGCCGGGTGGTGGAGCTGTCGGCCTGGGAGAAGGCCTGGAACAGGCGGGCCTGCTGGTCTTCCGACAGCCCCTCGCCCGTGTCGCGCACGGCGAAGGTGAGCCACGCCGTGCCGTCCTCGCGCCCGTCGAGGGAGACGGACGCCACCACTTCGCCCTCCTCGGTGAACTTGATGGCGTTGTTCACCAGGTTGAGGAGCATCTGCGACAGCCGGGTGGAATCGCCGTGCAGCCGGCGCGGCACGTCGGCGGCCACGTCGAACAGGAGCTCCAGGTTCTTCTCGCCGGCGCGGTGGGCGGTGACGGACCCCACGTGCGACAGCACGTCGTCCAGGTCGAAGGGGGTGTCGTCCAGCGCCAGCCGGCCCGCCTCGATCTTGGAGAAGTCCAGGATGTCGTTGATGATGCCCAGGAGGCTGGTGCCGGCGGCGTGGATCTTGTCCACCTGGTCGCGCTGGCGCGTCGTCAGGTGCTGGCGTTGCAGCAGGTGCGCCAGCCCCAGGATGGCGTTCATGGGGGTGCGGATCTCGTGGCTCATGTTGGCCAGGAATTCCGACTTGGCGCGCGTGGCGGCCTCGGCCTCGCGCATGGCCTCGGTGAGCCGCGCCTCCGTCTCGCGCAGCCGGGTGATGTCCACGAAGACCACCACGAACTTGTCGCGCACCGGCGCCCGGTAGATGTGGTAGGTGCCCCGGCTGCCGTCGCGGCGGGTGATGACGGCCTCCGTGGGGTCCTTGGCCGCGGCGTCCGAGATGGAGGCTTCCCATTGCGCCCGGACCGCCTGCCGGTATTCGGGGTCCGGATAGGCCTTTTCCCACCAGTCCTCGACCGTCGCCAGGTCGTCCCGGGTGTAGCCCAGCTCCTCGCGGAACTTCCTGTTGAGCAGCGTGATGTGCTGCGCTTCGCCCTCCGAGACCCCCACGGGCAGGGGCAGGCGTTCCACCAGCATCTCCAGCTCACGACGGGCCGCTTCCGTTTCCTCCTTGGCGGCGCGCAGGTCCTGCTCCATCCGGACGCGGTCCGTCATGTCCCTGAGCGACCAGATGAACCCTTCCGACAGGTCGTCGGGATTCACGGCCCGGCCGGCGATGGCGCACGGGAAGACGGTGCCGTCGCGGCGGGTCTGGTCCACCGTGGTCTTGTAGGTGCCGCCCCGGGTGAGCACGGGGTAGGCGTCCCGCCCGACGGCCTCGAAGTCCGCCCGGTGCGCGTAGAAGCTTCCCGCCGACCGGCCCAGGGCCTCGCTTTCCTCGGCGAGCCCGAACAGCCGCAGGAACTCCTGGTTCACCTGCCGGATGCGGCGGTCGCCGTCGAGGAAGGCGATGCCCACGGGGGAGTTCTCCAGGATGGATTGGAAATGGTGGCGCGCCGCCTCGGCCTCGCGGGTACGCTCGGCGACGCGCGTTTCCAGGTCGTCGATGAGGCTCGCCAGGCGGCCGCTCATGGCGTTGAAGGCGCG
>CAJXLG010000036.1 GCA_913055885.1 uncultured Rhodospirillales bacterium | reverse complement strand
CAGGGCGGCTGGCAGCGGATGGCGTGAAGGCCGCCGGGACGGCATTTGCGGCGGCGCTCAACCGCCGCAAAAGCGTCCGGGCGGCGGGGCGGCCCTATTCCCGGGCCGGCGGGGCCATGAACTCGGGGCCCACGGGGTCCGTGACGGTTTCCGACACGATGCGGTCCATCTCGCGCAGGGTGTCCGTGTCCAGCGCCCAGCCCATGACCTCGGCGGCCGGGTCGAGCTGTTCGGGCCGCCGCGCACCCCACAGGGCGACGCCCACGCCCGGCTGGTCCAGCACCCAGCGCAGGGCCAGGTGGATCACCCGCTTGTGGAACCGCTTTTCCGCCAGGGCGTCCAGCGCCCGCACGGCGTCGATGTACTGGTCGTAACGCGGCTGCTGGAACTTGGGGTCGAAGTTGCGCAGGTCGTCGCCGGGGAACTCGCGGTCGCGGTGCATGCGGCCCGACAGCATGCCCCGGCACAGGGCGCCGTAGGTCAGGGTGGTGATGCCGTTGTCCCGGCAGTAGGGCAGCACGTCTTCCTCGATGCCGCGCTCGAACAGGTTATAGGGCGGCTGGCACACGGCGAGCGGCGCCTCGGCGCGGAAGCGGTCCATCTGCTCGGGCGAGAAGTTGGAGACGCCGATGGTCCGGATCTTCCCCTTCTCCTGCAGGGCCTTCATGGCCTGCGCCGTCTCCTCGACGGGCACCAGGGGGTCGGGCCAGTGCACCTGGTGGACGTCGATGACGTCCACCTGGAGCCGCCGCAGGGACTGGTCGATCTCGTATTCCAGGCGCTCGCGGGTGGCGTTGCGGCGCGGCGACTCCTCCGGCCAGTCGATGCCCGCCTTGGTGGCGATGACGAGGTTGTCGCGCCGGCCGCTCTCCGCCACGGCGCGGCCCACCAGGCTCTCCGACTCCCCGAAGCCGTAGATGGGGGCCGTGTCGATGAGGGTGATGCCGCGGTCGATGGCGGCGCGCACGGTGCGCACGGAGGCTTCCTCGTCGGTGCCGCCCCAGAGCCAGCCGCCGATGGCCCACGTGCCCAGGCCGATGCGGCTGGGGGCCTGTTCCAGCCCGGGAATGTGTACGGTTTCCAAGATGCCCTCCCTTCGTCCGATTTTGCTGTGCCGCACCATATCGGTGTGGCATGTGGGCACCGCAACCGACTCATGTTGACGCGGGCCCTACACGTCACCCCCTCCGATGATTATAGTCCCCACCATGACGGACGCGCGGCAGACCATCCGCCCCGTCGTCCTGTGTGTTCTGGACGGCTGGGGCCATCGTGACGAGACCGAGGACAACGCCATCGCCCAGGCGCCCACGCCCAACTGGGACCGCCTGATGGCGGAAGCGCCGCGCGCCATGCTGGAAACCTCGGGCAGCGCCGTGGGCCTGCCCAAGGACCAGATGGGCAATTCCGAAGTGGGCCACATGAACCTGGGCGCCGGGCGGCCCGTCCTGCAGGACCTGCCGCGCATCGACACGGCGCTGAACGAGGGCGCGCTGGACAACAACGCCACCCTCGACCACCTCGTCACCCGGCTCCAGGAGACGGGCGGCAAGTGCCACCTCATGGGCCTGCTGTCGCCGGGCGGCGTGCACAGCCACCAGCGCCACCTGGCCGCCGTGGCCCGCGCCCTGGATCAGCGCGGCGTGCCCACCTGGCTGCACGCCTTCACCGACGGCCGCGACACCCCGCCGCAGGCGGCGCAGGATTACGTCGCCGCCTTCAACCGCGACACGGCGGACCTGGAGAACCTCGCCTTCGCCTCCGTGAGCGGCCGCTACTACGCCATGGACCGCGACAAGCGGTGGGACCGCACGGAGCTGGCCTACAACGTCCTCATGGACGCCGACGGCCCGGCAGCGCTGGACGCCAACACCGCCCTCACCTACGCCTACGCGGCGGGCGCCGGCGACGAGTTCATCACCCCCACGGTGGTGGACGGCTACGCCGGCATGGCCGACGGCGATGCCCTGCTCATCGTCAATTTCCGGGCCGACCGCGTGCGCCAGATCCTGAACGCCCTCCTGGACCCGGACTTCGACGGCTTCACGCGCCACCGCACGGTGGATTTCTGCGCCGCCGTGGGCATGGTGGAATACTCGCGCCACCTCAACGCCTTCCTCGACACCCTCTTCCCGCCCGAGAGCATGGCCGACCTCATGGGCGAGGTGGTGTCGCGCAACGACCGCACCCAGCTGCGCATCGCCGAGACGGAGAAATACGCCCACGTCACCTTCTTCTTCAACGGCGGCGAGGAGCACGTCTATCCCGGCGAGGAGCGCATCCTGGTGCCGTCGCCGCAGGTGGCGACCTACGACCTGCAGCCGGAAATGTCCGCCGGCGAGGTGACGGACCGGCTCGTGGACGCCATCGACAACGACCGCTTCGACTTCGTCGTGGTCAACTACGCCAACGGCGACATGGTGGGCCACACGGGCGACCTGCAGGCGGCCATCCAGGCGGTCGCCGCCGTGGATGAATGCCTGGGCCGGGTCATCGACAGCGTGACGGGCCGGGGCGGCGTCATGCTCGTCACCGCCGACCACGGCAACGCCGAGAAGATGCGCGACCCGGAGACGGGCCAGCCCTTCACCTCGCACACCGCCGGCCCGGTGGACGCCGCCATCGTCAACGCGCCGGGCTGGGTGCGGAATTTCGAGGACGGCGCCCTGTGCGACGTGGCCCCCACCCTGCTGCGGCTCATGGGGCTGGAGCCGCCGGCCGCCATGACGGGCCGGCCGCTCCTCACCGACGGCGGCCCCTGAGCGCCATGCGCCGCCCGGCTTTCGCCCTGCTCCTTCTCGCCACGGCCCTCGCCACGCCCGCGCCCGGGCCCGCCGCGGCGGCGG
Organism: uncultured Rhodospirillales bacterium; assembly: GCA_913055885.1. Taxonomy (GTDB): domain Bacteria; phylum Pseudomonadota; class Alphaproteobacteria; order Rhodospirillales; family CAJXLG01; genus CAJXLG01. Next base: position 13,539 of record CAJXLG010000036.1, on the reverse strand, counting down.
ACCCGGGCAGGGAGCTGGAAAAGGTGCAGGAAAAGCTCAAGGAAAAGCGCCAGGCGGCCGAACAACAGGAAAAGAAGCTCACCGCCCTGCGCCGCGAGCTGGAGAAGCTGCGCGAGAAGAGCGTCAAGGTCGCCGCCCGGGTGCAGGCCAGGGAAAGCACCCTCAACACCCTCGAACAGCAGCTGGACACCCTCGAGACGGCGGAAAAGGACATGCGCGACGAGCTTCTGCGCCGGCACGAGCAGATGGGCGGCGTGCTGGCGGCCCTCCAGCGCATGGCCTGGAACCCCAAGGCCACCATCCTGGCCCGGCGCGACAACGTCACGACAAGCGTGCGCACGGCCATCCTGCTCAAGAGCATCCTGCCCGCCATCGACGCCCGGGCGCGGCGCGTGCGGCACGACCTGCACGACCTCGCCGAGGTGCGCGCCCAGATCCGCGACCAGAAGGCGGAGCTCAGGAAGGCCCTCAAGGCCGTGCGCACGGAGCGCCGGCGTCTGTCCGTGCTCCTCCAGCGCAAGGGACAGCTTCGTGCCGAGGTGAAGGCGCGCCTGGCGAGCACGCGGCAGGAGGTCTCCGGCCTGGCCCGCAAGGCCGAGGACCTCAAGCAGCTCATGGAGCGCCTGGCGGAGGAGAAGACACGCGCCCGCCGTGCCGCGCGCGGCAAGCCCAGCCGGAAACCCCCGGCCGAACGCGGCCGCGCCTTCGAGGCGGCGCGCGGCGAGATGCCCCTGCCCGTGCGCGGCAGCATCACCACCCGTTACGGCAGCAAGGGCCCCGAGGGCCATACCAGCCACGGCCTGCGCATCCGCGCGCGGCCGGGCGCCACCGTGGTGAGCCCCCACGGGGGCAAGGTGGTTTTCGCCGATTCCTTCCGGCAGTACGGCCTTCTCTTGATCATCGATCACGGCGATGGCTACCATAGCCTTCTCGCGGGCTTGGCGAAAATCCACGCCGAGACCGGGCAATGGGTGCTGGCCGGCGAGCCGGTGGGGGTCATGGCGTCCGGCGGGACGGACCCCACGCTCTATGTGGAGCTGCGCCGCAACGATCAGCCCGTGAATCCCATGCCCTGGCTGGCGGCGAAAAAGGGAAAGGTGAGCGGATGACCCGAAAGGCCCTCCTGGTGGCGGGCGCGCTGGCCCTCGGCCTGGCCGCCGCGCCGCCCCTCGTCCATTCCGCCAACGCGCAGGATTCCGGCTCGCGGGACAAGGCGGCCGAGAACGGGGGGAAATCGAAGCGGTATGAGCTGCTCAACCTGTTCGGCGACGTCTTCGAGCGGGTGCGCAGCGACTACGTGGAGAAGGTCAGCGACAAGGAACTCATCCACGCCGCCATCAACGGCATGCTCACCTCCCTGGACCCGCACTCCGGCTACCTGGACAAGCAGCACGCCCGCAGCATGGAGATCCAGACCAAGGGCAGCTTCGGCGGCCTGGGCATCGAGGTGACCATGGAGGACGGCTGGGTGAAGGTGGTCTCGCCCATCGACGGCACGCCCGCCGCGCGCGCCGGCCTCCAGCCCGGGGACCTGATCACCAAGCTGGACGGCAAGGCCGTCATGGGCATGTCCCTCCAGGAGGCCGTGAAGAAGATGCGCGGCCCGGTGGGCAGCGACATCACCCTGACCATCCGCCGCAACGACGAGGCGCCCTTCAAGGTCACCATCACCCGCGACACCATCACCATCGAGTCCGTCAAGGCCCGGGTGTTCGACGACAGCGTGGGCTACATCCGCATCACCTCGTTCAACGAACAGACGGAGCCCGGTCTGGACGAGGCGGTGAAGAAGATTCGCGACAAGGTGGATGGCAGGATCGAGGGCTACGTGCTCGACCTGCGCAACAACCCGGGCGGCCTGCTGGACCAGGCCGTGGCCACCGCCAACGCCTTCCTCGACGAGGGCGAGGTGGTCTCCACGCGCAGCCGCAACCCCGAGGACACCCGGCGCTTCAACGCCGAGGGCGGCGACATCACCAACGGCAGGCCCATGGTGGTGCTCATCAACGGCGGCTCGGCCTCGGCCTCGGAGATCGTCGCCGGCGCCCTGCAGGACCACGATCGCGCCATGGTCATGGGCACGCGCTCCTTCGGCAAGGGCTCCGTGCAGACCATCGTGCCCCTGCCCGGCCACGGCGCCATCCGGCTCACCACGGCGCGCTACTACACCCCGTCCGGCCGTTCCATCCAGGCCGAGGGCATCGAGCCCGACATCACCGTGCCCCAGGCCCGGCTGGAACAGGTGAAGGGGCGGGGCCGCACCCGTGAGAAGGACCTGCCCAACGCCCTGAAGAACGGCGGCGGCGCGGCGGCCCCCGACGGCGCCGACGAGGCCGGCGGCAAGGGCGACAAGGGCGCCCGGGGCGAAAGCGGCACGCAGAACACCGACAAGGCCAAGGACGGCAAGAAGCGCCTCAAGTCGGACTATCAGCTCCTGCGCGCCGTGGAGTTCCTGCGCGGTCTCTCCCTGTACAACCGGCAGGCCGCGGGCTAGCCCGCCCGTGCCCGGCGGCCCGCCATGGATATAAGCCGCCTCCTCGGCAAGCTCCCCGTGCCCCGGGGGCTGGTGCGCTATCTGCCCGGCCCCCTGGCGCGGCCGTTCCAGAAAACCCCGCGCGCCCCCGTGGGGCCCGCCATGGACGGGCATAGCGGCGACGACCTCCTGGGCGTCTTCGAGGAGGACGAATACGTCGAGATCGGCGAGGCCGAGGAAGGGGAGGAAGAGGAGGAAGAAGAACCGCTAACGGAAGAGGAGGCGGAAGAACGGCAGAAAACGGCGCGCCGCCAGCGGCTGATTTATTACGGCATCCGGGGCGGCGGCGCGGGCGGGGCCCTGCTTCTCGTCTTCCTGCTTTGGTGGTTCGGTGTCTTCACCTACACCTTCGGCGGCCCCGACCGGGAGACGGGCAGCCTCCCCGGGGCCGTCTCCGAGAAGGCGCTGGTGCGCTCGGAACAACAGGGGGAGACCACCGAGGGCAAGGTGCAGCCCTCCGTGGCCTCGGAAGAGCGCCGGAAGCGGCCCGGGCCGCGCGGCCGGCCGCCGGGCAAGAACATCGACATCCCGCTGTTCATGGAGGTGCCCGAGGCGAAAAAGCTGGCACCCCTCAAGCCGGCGCCCGTCAAGGCGCTGACGGAGAAATCGCCCGACGGCCCCCTGCCCAGGACGGCCGGGGGCAGGGCCCCGCGCACCGCCTACGCCCGGCCCTTCGAGGCGCGCTCCGGACTGCCCCTGCTGGGCGTCGTCGTGACCGGCCTGGGCCGGCGCGACAAGCCCACCAACGCCGCCATCAAGCGCCTGCCGCCGGCCGTCACCCTGGCCTTCAGCCCCTACGCCCCGGACCTGGGGGCCGACGTCGGGAAGGCGCGCGAGAACGGCCACGAGGTGCTCCTGGAGCTTCCCCTGGAGCCCGACCGTTTCCCCCTGCGCGACCCGGGCCGCCTGGCGCTCCTGACCTTCCAGGCGGAAGACGAGAACCTGGACCGGCTGCGCCGCCTTCTGGCGCGCACCACCGGTTACACCGGACTCCTGGCGCACATGGGGGGCACCTTCCTGGCGCGGGAGCCGGCCGCGCTGGAACCCTATTTCCGGGAACTGGCCGAGCGCGGCCTGTTCTTCGTGGGCAACGGCAAGGGCGGCGGGACCGTCGCCGAGGCCGCCGCCGCCGTGGACCTGCCGGCCAGGCAGGTGGACGTGCGCCTGCACGACGCCATGAGCGCAAAGGCCGTGGACGCCGGGCTGGAAAAGGCCCGCCGGCGGGCGGAGAAGGCGGGCCGCGCCATCGTCGCCGTGCCCGCCCGGCCCATCACCTTCCTGCGCCTGGTGGCGTGGATCGACGAGAACGACACCTACGCCTTCCAGCTCGCCCCCGTGAGCGCCGTGGTGCTGCGGCCGGAGTGATCGGCCCCGGACGGCAAAACCCCCTGTGTACGCGGCCGGGCCCGTTGGGCTATAAGGGGACGGGAACCACGGGACGGGAAGCCATGCACACACCCAACACCTACGCCGGCGGCCCGGACGAGCGGGGCCATTTCGGCCCCTTCGGCGGGCGCTACGTGGCCGAGACCCTGATGCCGCTCATGCTGGAGGTGGAACGGGCATGGCGCGACGCGCGCGCCGACGCCGCCTTCCAGCGCGAGCTGAGCGACTGGCTGCGCGACTACGTGGGCCGGCCCACGCCGCTGTATCACGCGCGCTCCCTGTCGGCGCGCGCGGGCGGCGCCCAGATCTGGCTCAAGCGCGAGGACCTGGACCACACGGGGGCGCACAAGATCAATTCCTGCCTGGGCCAGGCCCTGCTCGCCCGGCGCATGGGCAAGACCCGCATCATCGCCGAGACGGGCGCCGGCCAGCACGGCGTCGCCACGGCCACGGTGTGCGCCCTGTTCGACATCCCGTGCACCATCTACATGGGCGCCACGGACATGGCGCGGCAGGAGCCCAACGTTTTCCGCATGCGCCTCCTGGGCGCCGAGGTGCGCCCCGTGGAGAGCGGCCACGGCACCCTCAAGGACGCCATGAACGAGGCCCTGCGCGACTGGGTGGCCAGCGTGGACGACACCTACTACCTCATCGGCACCACCGCCGGGCCGCACCCCTATCCCGCCATGGTGCGCGACTTCCAGTCGGTCATCGGCCGCGAGGTGGCGGAGCAGATGGAGGCCATCGACGGCCGCCCGCCGGATTCCGTGGTGGCCTGCATCGGCGGCGGCTCCAACGCCATGGGCATCTTCCACCCCTTCCTCGACCGGCCGGAGGTGGCCCTCACGGGCGTGGAGGCGGCCGGCCACGGCCTGGGCACGGACGCCCACGCCGCCTCCCTGACGGGCGGGCGGCCGGGCGTCCTGCACGGCAACCGCACCTACCTGCTGCAGAGCGACGACGGCCAGATCCGCGAGGCGCACTCCATCTCCGCCGGCCTGGACTATCCCGGCGTGGGCCCCGAGCACGCCTGGCTCAAGCAGGCCGAGCGTGTGCGTTACGCCACCTGCGGCGACGACGCCGCCCTGGAGGCGTTCCAGGTGCTCACGCGCGCCGAGGGCATCATCCCGGCGCTGGAAAGCGCCCACGCCGTGGCCCACGCCCTGGCCGCCGCCGCCGGGCTGCCCGCCGACCATCGCATGGTGGTCAACCTCTCGGGTCGCGGCGACAAGGACATCGCCACGGTGCGCCAGGCGCTGGAAGCGGAGGGCCGGGCATGAGCCGCATCAGCGATCGTTTCGCCGCCCTGCGGCAGGCCGGCCGCGGCGGCCTCATCCCCTTCATCACGGCGGGCGACCCCGACCGCGACACCACGGCCCGGCTCCTGGCGGGCCTGCCGGCGGCGGGCGCCGACCTCATCGAGCTGGGCCTGCCCTTTTCCGACCCCATGGCCGACGGCCCCGCCATCCAGGAGGCCTCGGAACGCGCCCTGAAGGCCGGCGCCTCCACCGCCCGCACCCTCGACCTGGTGCGTGAATTCCGCGAGACGGACACCACGACGCCCGTGGTGCTCATGGGCTACTACAACCCGGTCTTTGTCCACGGCCCGGAACGCTTCGCCCGCGACGCCGCCGCCGCCGGCGTGGACGGCATCATCCTGGTGGACCTGCCGCCCGAGGAGGCGGACGAGTTCACCGGCCCGGCCCGGGCGGCGGGGCTGGACTTCATCGTCCTCACCGCGCCCACCACGGACGACGCGCGCCTGCCCCGGGTGTTGGCGAACGCCGGGGGCTTCGTTTATTACGTCTCCGTGGCCGGCGTCACCGGCACCCGGGCCGCCGAGGGAACGACCATCCGGGACGCCGTGGACCGCCTGCGCCGCTTCACCGACCTGCCGCTGGCCGTGGGCTTCGGCATCCGCACGCCGGACCAGGCGGCGGAGGTGGCGGCGGCGGCCGACGCCGCCGTGGTGGGCTCCGCCGTCATCGGGCGCATCGCCGACAACCTGGATGCGGACGGCCGCCCCGCGCCGGGCCTCGTGGACGACACCCTGCGCTTTGTCGGGGAACTGGCCGCGGGCGTGCGCAAGCAACGCGGAGAGGCCCCATGAACTGGCTGACCAACTGGGTTCGCCCGAAGATCCAGCGCCTCGTCCACCAGCCGCGCGAGGTGCCCGAGGACCTGTGGGAGAAATGCCCCGACTGCGGGCAGATGATCTTCCACCGCGAGCTGCAGAACAACCTCAACGTCTGCCCGCACTGCGACTTCCACATGCGCCTGGGACCGCAGGAGCGCCTGGAGCTTCTGTTCGACGACGGCGACTACCAGCGCATCGAGCGCCCCAGGACGCCGCACGATCCGCTCAGGTTCAAGGACCTCAAGCGCTACACGGACCGCCTCAAGGAGGCGCGCGAAAAGGCCGGCAACGACGAGGCCATCGTGGTGGTGCACGGCCGCATGGGCGGCATCCAGACCGTGGTGGCCGTGTTCGACTTCAACTTCCTGGGCGGCTCCATGGGGGCCGCCGTGGGCGAGGGGCTCGTCGCCGCCGGGGAGCTGGCCTGCCTGCAGGAGGCGCCGCTGGTGGTGGTGCCGGCGTCCGGCGGGGCGCGCATGCAGGAGGGCGTGCTGTCCCTCATCCAGATGGCGCGCACCACCGTCGCCGTGGACAAGGTGAAGGAGCGCGGCCTGCCCTATCTGGTGGTGCTCACCAACCCCACGACGGGCGGCGTCTCGGCCTCCTTCGCCATGCTGGGCGACATCGCCATGGCCGAGCCGGGCGCCACCATCGGCTTCGCCGGCCCGCGCGTCATCGAGCAGACGGTGCGCGAAAAGCTGCCCGAGGGCTTCCAGCGGGCCGAATACCTGCGCGACCACGGGATGGTGGACATGGTGGTGTCGCGCCACGCCCTGCGCGACGTGCTGGTGCGCGTGCTGGGGCTTCTGATGTATCCGCAGCCGTCGGGCGAGGTGCTGTCGCTGCCGCACGCCGACCTGGACATTCCGGAGCCCGGGGCCGCCCGGGGTGGCTTCGACACGGAACCCCAGGACACCACGGAGGGCCCCGCTGACTCCTGATAGCGACACCCTGCTCGAACGCCTGCTGACCCTGCATCCCAAGCGCATCGACCTGTCCCTGGACCGGATCGAGCGCCTCCTCGCCGCCCTGGACCACCCCGAACGCCGGCTGCCGCCGGTGGTCCACGTCGCCGGCACCAACGGCAAGGGGTCGGCCATCGCCTTCCTGCGCGCCATCCTGGGTGCCGCGGGCTGGCGCGTGCATGCCTACACCTCGCCGCACCTGGTGCGCTTCCACGAGCGCATCGAGCTCGCCGGCCGGCCCATCGAGGAGGGCCACCTCGCGGACGTCCTGGCGCGCGCCGAGGCGGCCAACGCCGGGGCCGACATCACCTTCTTCGAGATCACCACGGCGGCCGCGTTCCTGGCCTTCGCCGAGACGCCGGCCGACGTGCTGCTCCTGGAAACGGGGCTGGGCGGGCGCCTGGACGCCACCAACGTGGTGACGGAGCCGGCCCTCACCGCCCTCACCCAGATCGCCAAGGACCACGAGGGCTTCCTGGGCGACGACCTCGCCGGCATCGCCACGGAAAAGACGGGCATCCTCAAGGAGGGAGTGCCGTGCTTCAGCGTGCGCCAGGGGGCCATGCCGGCGCGCGTGGTGCGCGCCCGCGCCGAGGCCGTGGGCGCCCCGCTGTACCAGGAGGGCAGGGCGTGGTCCACGCGCCGCAATCCCGACGGCAGCATGGTCTACGAGGGCCCCTTCGGCCGCCGTGACCTGCCCGAGCCGGCGCTGGCCGGCGGCCACCAGACCTCCAACGCGGCCCTCGCCGTGGCCCTGGCGGAGCACCTGCCCGATCGCCTGGGCGTGGCGCCCGTCCCCGACAGCGCCATGGCCCTGGGCCTGCGCACGGCGGCGTGGCCGGGCCGGCTGCAGCGCCTGACGCACGGGCCGCTGGTGGACAGCCTGCCCGAAGGCTTCGAGGTGTGGCTGGACGGCGGCCACAACCCGGCCGCCGGCAAGGCCCTCGCCCAGGTGTTGCGCGGATGGCGTGACAGCCCCCTCTACGGCGTCATCGGCATGCTGGACACCAAGCACACGGAGGGCTTCCTGAAACCGGTTGCGCCGCGCTTCCGGCGCGTGCATACCGTGCCCGTGCCCGGCAGCGCCGCCGCCCTGGACCCCGAACCCCTGGCGGAGACGGCGGCGGCGTGCGGCGCCGACGCCCGGCCGGCGGCCGACGTCACCGACGCCGTGCGGCGCCTGGCGGCCCAGGTGCCCCCGGGGCGCATCCTCATCTGCGGATCGCTGTACCTGGCCGGGGCCGTGCTGCGGGCCATGGAAGACGAGGAGGAAGCATGATCCCGGTCGCCGTCGCCGCCGAGATCGCCGTCGCCGCGCCCCACCTGTGCCTGGGCTGCCTGCGCGCCAGTGTGCGCGTGGAGCCGCCCCACCCCACCCTGTCGTCCAAGCTGGACATCACCGGCCGCCAGCGCGTGAAGAACCTGCCGCGCGGCGGTCCGGCCAGGCTGGGCCCCGTTCAGGCGCTGCGCGACGCCTACCGCGCCCTGGGCAAGGAGCCGGGCCGCTATCGCGGCGCCGCCGAGGCCCTCCTGCGCCGGCTGGTGCAGGACAAGGGCGTCAGCCCGGTGAACACCGTGGTGGACATCAACAACCTGCTCGCCCTGGAGACGGCCATGGCCGTTTCCACCTTCGACGCCGACGCCATCGACGGCCCGGTGAAGCTGCGCCGGGGCCGCGCCGGCGAATCCTACCAGGGCATCGGGCGCGGCGCCCTGAACCTGGAGGGCCTGCCCGTCTTCGCCGACAACCAGGGCCCCTTCGGCAGCCCCACCAGCGATTCCGAGCGCACGCGGGTGACGGAGCGGACGGAGACCATCCTCATGGTCATCATGGCCTTCCACGACTGCCCCGACCTGCCGCGCTATCTGGAGGAGGCGCGCTCCCTGGTGGAACGCTACGCCCACGGCGAGGGCATGGAAACGACCCTCGTGGAGGGGCGGCCGTCGGTGCCCGGCGCCGGCTAGCGCTCTTGAAGATGGACCACATCGTCTGCGAGCCTTCGATGCTTGGTCCCGACCCCGACCGGGGCCGCAATCAGCACGGCGCAGGCCAACACAGCGCGTCGAGCGGTGCGACAATCCGGGCTAGATCCGGTGAACCGGGACACGGGCGGACCCGTGCCCCGGCAGCGGTCACGCCCGCTTGCGCCCGGTCACCATGCTCCGGGCCAGGTTCTCGTTGTGCACGTAGCTCGCCAGGGCGACACCGGCGAGGTGCAGGATCACCAGGAAAAGCGTCAGGTTGGCGAAGAAGGCGTGGATCTCCTCCCACTGCTCTTCGTCTTCTTCCTCGCCTTCCGCCATTTCCTCGGCTTCCTCCAGCATGTCATCGTCGGCCCGGGCCGGGCTGACGAGGGTGAGCGCGGGCAGGTCCGTCTGCGCCACCACCGGGGCCAGCGGCCCCGTGCCCTCGTCCTTCGCCAGCAGCATCATGCCGCTGAGGCTGGTGAGAAGCAGGCAGGCCAGCAGGGCCACGGCCATGAGCCCGCCCGCCGGGCTGTGGCCCAGGTGGCGGGGCGCCCGGCGTTCCACCAGGGCGGCGAAATAGTGCCACGCCTTGACGGGGCCCGTGACGAAATCGCTGAAACGGGCATGTCGCGGCCCGACGAAGCCCCACACGATGCGCAGCACCACGATGGCGGCCACCGCGTAGCCCACCCAGTGGTGCAGCGTCTCCGGCTCCCCTTCCAGCACATAGTTCACGGCAAAACCGGCCACCAGCAGCCAGTGGCCGATGCGCACCAGCGGGTCCCACACCCGCACCGTGTCACCCGTCGCGTCAGTCATCCTCGTAAACTCCCTTGGATGCTTTCTTGTGACAGGCCGGGCAGTTGGCCTTCGCTCCCACGTCCCCGGCCTTGAATGCCCCGGGTTTAACTTCCCGATGCGCGTTGCGCCACCCCGACGTTTCGGTGATGCGTTGTGTCGTTTCGCCCTCCGGCGTCAGGAGCATGGGTCCCGCCTTTTTCGGCGCGTGGCTGGTGTAGTACCGGGCGATGGCCTTCTTCGTCTCCGGCATGAGGAAGGCGTTCTCGCCGAAGTGCTCGTCCAGGTTCCGCATCATGGTCTTCCAGGCATCGGCCGGCAGGAAGGCGGGCTGGAAAGCCATGTGGCAGGCGCTGCATTCCTTTTTCGCCTTGGTGTTGGTGACGAGCGGCACGCGCTCGGCGCCGCCGTCGGCAAGGGCGGGGGTGGCGGCAAGCGCCGCCACCCCGAGCATGAAGGCCATCGTGCGCTTAATCATCGTCGTCCTCCGCCTCGTCTTCGTCTTCATCGTCGTCGTCGGCATCGCCGGCATCGTCGTCTTCCGCATTCCCGCCCTGGCCGTTCCAGGCGCCGTTGTCGCCCGGCCGCGTCACCCCGGCGCCGTTTTCGGTGTCGCCCTTGTCGGCGGCCAGGGCCGGCTGGGCGATGGTGAACGCCACCAGGAGGGCGAAGACGGCGGTGATGGTGTGGCGCATGGCGGTCATCAGGCCGATGGTCATTGCGCGGGTCATGGTCTGCCTCCTTGGGTTTCGGGTCATTGCGTCAGCATGAAGGTCATGAAGTCCCCTTTCTCCGTGGGGGTGCAGCGCCGTCCGAGGACCGAATCGCAGTTGCGGGCGAACCACTTGTAGACCTTCTTGCGCTTGGTGAAGCGGTCCGGATTGACGGACACCGCCACGGGGCCGATGCGCTTGCCGGCCCGGGTCTCGCCCGCCTGCGTGGGGTCCTCGGTGTGACAGCTCGTGCAGCGCGGCGTTTCCGGTTCGCCGCCGCCGTGCCTGTTGTAGAAGAGTTCGCGGCCGCGCTCGGCGGAAAAGCCGCTGAAATCCGGGTTGTTCTTCCGCGCCTGGGCGCGGAATTCATCCAGGATGGCCTGGCGGTCCGGATCGGCCGCCCCGGCGGCCGCCGGCACCGCCAGCGCGGCGCCCAGCAGGGTGGTGGCAAGGATACGGTGGATCATGGGGAGCCTCCTATTGCTTGCGGGGCGGGCCACCGCCCGCCGCCGGCGGATCGATGGCGGCGTCGCGGAACCAGCCGCTGGTCGCGTCCCGGTGGCACGCCTTACAGTTGCTTTTTGCCTTCACCGGCGCCGCCTTGAACCGCGCCTTGGCGATGCCGGCGTGGCGCCTGCGCCAGTAGGGGGTTTCGGTGACGGCGAGGGGCGCCGCCGGATCGACGTGCCGGAAGTGGCGCGCCGCCTCGGTGTCCGCCGTGCCCGCGGCATTGGCCGTCAGGTAGCGGCGCACCTTTTCCTTCGTCCCGGGCATCAGGAAGGCGTTCTCGCCGAAGTGATCGTCCAGGTTGGCCATGAGCCGGCGCCACGATTCCGCCGGCAACAGGCCCGGCGGATAGGCCATGTGGCAGTCGTCGCACGCCTTTTTGTACGCGGGATCGGTGGGCGCCACGGCGGCACTGTGGGTCGGGCTCACGGCCCGGCCGGCCGTGACGGGGTGGCCCACGGCAAAGGGCGCCGCCACGATGGCCAGGCCCGTCGCCGCGGCCAGGGCGGCGCGCGGCCGCGCCGGCCGACGCTCGGCGGGGCCCGGCGCCGGGGCGTTGGCGCGGCGGCCGGTGATCATGGCGCGCACCAGGTTGTCGCGGCTGAGCGCCGATTCGGCGGCAACCCCGGCCAGGTGGCCGGCCACCAGGGCGAGCAGCCCCCACGCCAGCCACGCGTGGACCCGGGCCGCCCCGGCCCCGGCGGCCCCGCCCACCACACCGTGGAGCGGCCCCAGGTCCTCCCGGCCGCCGTGGGCGACGAGGCCGCTCACGCCCAGCGCCGCCACCACGACAAGCAGCAGCACGGCCATGAGCGCGCCGGCCGGCGGATGGCCGTAATGGGCCCGGGGCTCGCGGCGCGCGGCGGACACCACGTGGTGCCATACGGCGCGCGGGTGCAGGACGAAGGCGCCGAAGCGGGCCGGCCCGGGGCCGAAAAGGCCCCAGATGCCGCGCCCGGCGACGGCGGTGCCGGCCACGGCGCCGGCGGCGACGTGCCAGGGCAGCCACCATTCGGGCGCCAGGAATCCGGTGCCCAGGGCCGCCAGGCTGCTGCCCGCCAGGCCCCAGTGCAGGGTGCGGGTCACGCCGTCCCAAACGGTGGTGGTCATGATCTTCCCTCGTGGTCCGCGATGCCTGATCGGGACCCTGCCACGACCCGCCTGAACCGGCCCTGAAAGGCCGTTTCAGGCGTTGTTCAGCCGGCGGGTGGCATGCTCAGGGACATGGAAATGGAGGACGCACCCCATGCACAGGCCCATTGCCCTTGCTCTGGCCCTGGCGGCGGCCCTGGCGACGGGCCCGGCCGCCGCCGACGATGACGCGCACGAAACGGCGGGGGAAGCCTGGCGCCGCCTGGAAGAAACGGGCCGGGTGGCGCCCATGAAGGCCCTGTTGGCCAAGGTGCGGGCGCACTTTCCCGGCACCGTGCTCACCGCCAGACTGGAAACGGAGCACAGCGAATACGGCAGCGATTTCCCGCGGGTCTACGAGGTGCGGGTGCTGCGCCCCGACGGCCGGGTGGTCGAGGCCTATTACGGCGCCCGCTCTCTCGAACTGATCAAGGTGGAAGGGGACGACGGGCACGAAAACGAAGACGAGGGCGACTGATGCGCATCCTGGTGGTGGAAGACGACGCCACGCTGGCGGACCAGATCGGCCGCGCCCTGGACGGCGCCGGCTACGCGACGGACGTGGTGTACGAGGGCGGCGAGGCCCGTTTCCTGGGCGGGACGGAACCCTATGACGCGGTGGTCCTGGACCTGGGCCTGCCCGACGAGCCCGGCCTCGAGGTGCTGGCGCAATGGCGCGAGGACGGCGTCGCCACGCCGGTGCTCATCCTGTCGGCGCGCGGCACCTGGCGCGAGCGCGTGCAGGGCCTGCGCGCCGGGGCGGACGACTATCTCGCCAAGCCCTTCGCCATGGAGGAGCTGCAGGCCCGGCTGGAGGCCCTGGTGCGGCGCGCGGGCGGCCGCGCCGAGGCCGTGCTCACGTGCGGGCCGGTGGAACTGGACCCGGGGCGGGGGCGGGTGACGTGCGACGGTGCCGAGGTTACCCTGACCGCCATGGAATTCCGGCTGCTCGCCCATCTCATGCACCACCCCGGGCAGGTGCTGTCCAAGACGGCGCTTGCCGAGCACATCTACGGCCAGGACCTGGACCCGGATTCCAACACCATCGAGGTCATGGTGAACCGCCTGCGCCGCAAGCTGGGCCGGGCGATCATCGAGACCCGGCGCGGCTACGGTTACAGGATCGGGGACCCGGCCTGACATGGCCGGCGGGCCGCTGTCCCTGCGCCTGCGACTCACCGCCGCCGCCCTGGTGTGGGTGGTGGCCGGGCTGGCCGTGGCCGGGGCGCTCCTGGTGTTCCTGTTCCAGCGCCACATCGAAAGCCGCTTCGACAACCAGCTCCAGGACCACATGCACGAGCTGGTGGCGGCGGCGCGGCTGGGGCCGAAAGGCCGCCTGACCCTGTCGTGGCGGCCCGCCGACCCGCGTTTCAACCGGCCGCACTCCGGCTGGGACTGGCA
>CAJXLG010000035.1 GCA_913055885.1 uncultured Rhodospirillales bacterium | reverse complement strand
GGCCCAGGTGGTCGCCCCCGACATCCCGCGCCCGGCCCGTCACGACCTGAGCGCCGAGCCGGACCCCCGGGCCGCGGCCGACGCCTGGGCGGAAGCGGAAATCAACCGGCCCTTCCACCTCACCGGCGGCCCGCTGTTCCGCCACGCCCTGCTGCGCCTGGGCCCGGGGCGGCACGTATACTTCACCACCTACCACCACCTCGTCTGCGACGGCTGGGGCACGGCCGTTTACCTGCGCCGGGTCGTCGACGTCTACCGCGCCCTGGGCGGAGACGACGAAGTCGCCATGGAAAGCGGGGCAGGCACGTTCACCGACCACGTGCTGACGGCCACCGCACGCGAGGCAACGCGGACGGCGCGCGGGGTCGCCCGCTGGCGCGAGCGGCTGGCCGACACGCCGCCCCCGCTGTTCCAGCAGTTCCGGCCGCCGCCCGATCCCCCGTCGGCGTGCCACCGGTCGCGCCTGCCACGCGATTTCTACACGGCGCTCGAGGAACGGGCCCGGGCCGAGGGGGCAAGCCTTTTCCAGCTGGTGATCGCGGTGCTGGCCCTGTACTTCGGCCGCACCCAGAACGTCGACACCCTGGTCTTCGGCCTGCCCCTGCTCAACCGGCCCGGTCCGGCCCTGAAGCGGACCGTCGGGCTGTTCGCCGGCGTAGCCGCCGTGCCCGTCACCATCCGCCTGGATCAGCCGTTCGGGGATCTGCTGATCGAGGTCAGCCGGACGGTGCGTGAAGCCTACCGCCACCCCCAGGGGTCCATCAGCGCCCTGCGGCGGGAAAGCGCCCTGCCCCCCGGCCGGCGCGAGACCCTGTTCGACATCGTGCTGTCCTTCGAAACCCAGGCCTACACCCTGGCCTTCGGGCCGGAGACCAACGGCACCGTGGACCCCCGGGTCAACAGCCACCAAAAGAACCCGTTGAGCCTCTTCGTGCGCGATCTGGGGGACGCCGGCGATCCCATCCTGGACATCGCCTATCGCCGGGACGTCTTCGAGACCGACCAGATCGAGGTCATCGCCCGCGACCTGCGCTTCCTCCTGGAAAGCGCGGCGGCCCCGGGCACCCTTCCGTGCCGGCAATGGCCCGTGGTGCCGCCGGCGGCGCGGGCCACGCTGCTGGGCGCCTGGGCCGAGGGGCCGCCCGCCGCCCCTTTTCGCCTGCCGGTCCACAAGCTGATCCAGGAACGCGCCCGCGCCGCCCCCGAGGCCCCCGCCCTCGCGTGGTTCGGGCGCACCATCAACTATTCGCGGCTGGTCCAGGCATCGGCGCGCATCGCCTGGCGCCTTCATCAGCTCGGCGTGCGGCCGGAGGCGCGGGTGGCCATCCTCCTGGACCGCGCACCCGACCTCGTCTTCGCCCAGATCGGCTGCCTGATGGCGGGGGCCGCCTTCGTCCCCGTCGATCCGTCCTATCCGGCGCGCCGCCGCGCCACCATCATCGAGGACGCCGCGCCCGCCGCCCTGATCGTGTCGACGGACGACACGGCCCGGCCCGACGGGGTGCCCCCCGACCTGCCCGTCATCGATCTGGCGCGGGCATCCCTGCCGGACCCGCCGAACGCCGACTGGTGTCCCGATCCCCCGGCCCACGCCGCGGCCTACGTCATCTTCACCTCGGGATCCACGGGACGGCCCAAGGGCGTGGTCCTGGAACACCGGGGCCTTGCCAACCTGGCCACGGCGCAGGCGCGGCTGTTCCGCATCGGCCCGCACAGCCGGGTCCTGCAGTTCGCCTCCCCGTCCTTCGACGCGGCGCTGTCGGAGATCTTCGTCACCCTGGCGGCCGGGGCCTGCCTGGTCATGGCGCCACGCGACGACCTCATGCCCGGCCCGCCGCTGACCCAGACCGTGCGCGACACCGGCACCACCCACGTCACCCTGCCGCCCTCCGCCCTGGCGGTCATGGACCCGGCCGACGTGCCGGGCCTGGAGGTCGTGGTCACGGCGGGCGACACCTGTCCGCCCGACGTCGCCGACCGCTGGGCGGCCGGCGGGCCGCTGCTCATCAACGGCTACGGGCCCACCGAGACCACGGTCTGTGCCGCCACGCACGACGTCCGGCCGGGCGAGGCGCCGGTGCCCATCGGGCGGCCCATGGACGGCGTCCGGCTGTACGTCCTGGACGACAACCTGACGCCCATGCCGGAAGGCGTGATCGGCGAGCTCTATATCGGCGGCGCCGGCGTGGGGCGGGGCTACCTGGACCGGCCCGACCAGACGGCGGCGGCCTTCCTGGACGACCCCTTCGTGCCCGGCGGGCGCCTGTACCGCAGCGGCGACCTGGCGCGCTGGCGGTCCGATGGCGTCCTGGAATACGCCGGCCGCGTCGACCGCCAGGTCAAGCTGCGCGGACTGCGCGTGGAACCGGGCGAGGTGGAAACGGTGCTCGGCCGCCATCCCGGCGTGGCCCGGGCGGCCGTGACCGTGCACGGCGACCGCCTGGTGGCCCATGTGGTGGCGGCCGCGTCGGCTCCCGACCTGGACGGCCATGCCCTGCGCGCCCACGCGGCGGCGGCCCTGCCCGATTTCATGGTGCCCTCCCGGGTGGTGTTCCTGGAGGCCATGCCGCTGACCGCCAACGGCAAGCTGGACCGGGACGCCCTGCCCGACCCGCACGATGACGCCGGGCGCGACGGCGCGGCGTACCAGGCGACGCCGGGCAGCGGCCTGGAATCGGTGATCTGCACCCTCATGGCCGGGATCCTGGAACTGGACGCCGTCGCCCCCACCGACGACTTCTTCCGCCTGGGCGGTCACTCCCTCATGGGCGCGCGGCTGTGCGCCCGTCTGCAGGACCTGCTGGACCGCGGCGACGTGGCCGTGAACCTGCTCTTCACCCACCCCACGCCGCGCGCCCTGGCCGCCGCCCTGGCCGGCGACGCGGCGGACGCCCCCGTGGACGGCCCGCGCCCCCTGCCCCCGGACGCCGCCCCGCCGCGCCTTTCCTTCACCCAGGAGCGGCTGTGGTTCCTGGATGCCCTGGCCGGCCCGGCCGGGCGCCGCGCCTATCTCATGCCCCTGGCCATGCGCCTGACCGGCCCGCTCGACGGCGAGGCCCTGAACACGGCGCTGTCCGCCCTGGTGGCCCGCCACGACGCCCTGCGCATGATGGTCCGGGAAGCGGACGGCGTGCCGGTACGCGTCGAGGCCCCGGCCACGCCGCCGGTCCTGCAGACGGTGACGCTGACCGACGCCGGGCCCGCCACCGTGGACGCCACCCTGCGCCGGATCCTGGAAACGCCCTTCGACCTGACGCGCGAGGCGCCCCTGCGGGCCCGGCTGCTGGAGCTGGCGCCCGGGCAACACATCCTGGCGCTGTGCCTCCATCACATCGCCGGGGACGGCTGGAGCATCGGGGTGCTCGTCCGCGAGCTGGGCCAGGCCTATCGCGCCGCGTGCCGGGGCGAAGCCCCCTTCCCGGCGCCCCTGCCGGTGGATTACGGCGCGTACGCCGAGTGGCAGCGCCGCCGGGTGGCCGAGGGGGCGCTGGACCACGAACTGGCCTACTGGCGCGAGCGTCTGCGCGGCCTGCCCGACGTCCTGCCCCTGCCCCTCAGCCGGCCGCGCCCGCCGGTGGAGAGTCACGCCGGGGCCGTGCTGCCCTTCGACGTGGCGCCCGGCACCGTGGCCGGCCTGCGCCGCGTCGCCCGGGAGGCGGGCGCCACCCTGTTCATGGCCGTGGCCGCCGCCCTGGGCGCCCTGTTGCACCGCCTGGGCGCCGGGACGGACATTCCCCTGGGGGTTCCCATCGCCAACCGGACGCACGCCGCCGTCCAGTCGGTGGTGGGGCCGTTCGTCAACACCCTGGTGCTGCGGCTGGGCATCGCCCCCGAGCAGGACTACCGGGCCCTCCTGGCCGCCACGCGCACCCTGGCGCTGGAAGCCTACGCCCACGCCGAGATTCCCTTCGAGCGGGTGGTGGAGGCGGTGCAGCCGACGCGCAGCCTGGCCCACGCGCCCCTGTTCCAGGTCATGCTGGCCATGGAGACCGAGGCAGCGGCTCCCCTGGAGCTGCCGGGAATCGACGTGGAGCGGCTGCACCCCACCACCGGCACCGCCAAGGTGGACCTCACCCTGTACCTGGAACCCACCGCCGACGGCGGGCTCACCGGGGGCTTCGAGTACGCCACCGACCTCTTCGACGGCGAGCGGATCGCCGCCATCGCCCAGTGGTTCACCACCCTTCTGGACGGGCTGGTGGCGGGCCCCGAAACGCCGCTGGCCGACCTGCCCCTGGTGGCGCCGGCCGAACGACAACGCCTGCTGGCCCTCGGCGACGGCGGGCCGCCCCCGGAACACGCCGCCACCCTGCCCGCGGCCATCCGGGCAAGGGCGGCCGCGACCCCCGAGGCACCGGCCGTGATCGACGGCGACGCCGTGTGGTCGTACCGGGCGCTCATCGATCGGGCCGAGGCCATCGCGGCGCACCTGCGCCGCCTGGGCGCCGGGCCCGGCGAGCGCGTCGCCGTCGCCATGGGCCGGGGGATCGGCCTGGTCACCGCCGAGCTGGGCTGCTGCCTCGCCGGCGCCGCTTTCGTGCCCCTGGACCCGGCCCACCCGGCGGCGCGGCTGGACCTGATCCTGGAAGACGCGGCCCCCGTCGCGGCCGTAGGCGATGCCGACACCCCGGCCCTGCGCGACCGCGACATCCCGCGCGTCCGCGTCGATGCGCCAGCGCCCGGCGATATCGGACCGGGCAAGGGGCCGGCGCCGGACGACCCGGCCTATGCCTTCTTCACATCCGGCTCCACGGGACGGCCCAAGGGCGTCCTGGTGGACCACGCCGCCCTCGCCACCTTCGGCGCGGCGTTCAGCCACGCCCTCGGGCTGGGCCCCGGCGACCGGGTAGTGGCCCTGACCACGCCCACCTTCGACATCTCCGTGGCCGAACTGCTCGTGCCCCTGAGCACGGGGGCCACCGTGCTCATAGCCGACGCCGCGACGACGCGCGAGGGGGACCGCCTCGCCGCCCTGGTCGATCGGGGCGGTGCCACCGTCCTCCAGGCGACGCCGGCAACGTACCGCCTCCTGGCGGAGGCCGGCTGGACGCCGCCGCGCCCCATGCGGCTGGTATGCGGCGGCGAGGCCTGCCCGCCCGACCTGGTGGACCGGCTGCGCGCCTGGGGCACGCCCGCCTTCAACGCCTACGGCCCCACCGAGGCGACCATCTGGGCGACCCTGCACCCCCTGGACGCCGACGATCCGCCCGAGGCCCCGCCCGTGGGCCGGCCGCTGCCGGGCTGGCGGGTGACGGTCCGCGACGCCCGGGGCGCGCCCGTGCCCGAGGGCCTGACGGGCGAGGTGTGGATCGGCGGCGCGGGGCTGGCCCGGGGCTACCTGAACCGCCCCGACCTCACCGATGCCGCCTTCCGTCGCGATCCCGACGACCCGGCGGCCCTGCTCTACCGCACGGGGGACCTGGGCTATTGGCGCGCCGACGGCCGCCTGGTCTACGCCGGCCGCGCCGACGCCCAGGTCAAGGTGCGCGGCCAGCGCATCGAGCCGGGGGAGGTGGAGGCCGCCCTGACCGCCCATCCCCGCGTGGGCCAGGCGGTGGTGGTGGCGCGCGACGACCGCCTGATCGCCTTCGTCGTTCCGGCGGACCGCGCCACGCCGCCCGAGCCGGCGGCCCTCGGGCACCATCTCGCCGACCGCCTGCCCGCCACCATGATCCCGGCCGCCTTCGCCACCCTGGACAGCCTGCCCCTGACGGCCAACGGCAAGGTGGACCGCGACGCCCTGCCGGCCGCGGGCGCCGAGGCGGCGCCCGCGCCGGAGGCGCCGGAGGCGGCCGACGAACCGCCGGCGACCACCACCGAGGCCCTGGTCCGGAACCTTTTCGCCGAGGTCCTGGAACGGGAATCCGTGGGCGGGCGCGCGGATTTCTTCACCCTGGGCGGCCATTCCCTCCTGGCCGCCCGCGTAGCCAACCGGCTGGCCCAGGCCCTGGGCCGCGACGTGCCGGTGCGCCTGCTGTTCCTGCACCCCGCCCCGGCCGATCTGGCCGCCGCCCTGACGGACGACACGGCGGACGAAGCGGCGGACGCCACGACGGGCCTGCCGGCGCCCCGGCCGGGGCTCGCCGGGCCCCCGCCGCACCCCTTGACGGCCGCCCAGGAGAGCCTGTGGTTCCTGGACCACCTGGGCGGGCCGCGCGCCGCCCAGGCCCATATCCTGCCCCTGGCCTGGGACCTGGCCGGGCCACTGGACGAGGCCGCCCTGACCGCCGCCGTGGACGCCCTGGTGGATCGCCACGGCCTGTTGCGCGCCCGTTTCGCCGCCGGCCCGGAGGGACCCGCCTACACCATCGCGCCCCGCGAGGCCCCGGCCCTGCGCGTGGAAGACCTCTCCGGCATGGCGGCGTCGGCCATCGACCGCCGGATCACGGCGGCGGCGCGCGCCCCTTTCGACCTCACCGGCGCCCCGCCCTTCCGGGCCACCCTTTTCCGCCTCGGGCCGGAACGCTTTGTTCTGCTTCTGGGCCTCCACCACATCGCCGGGGACGGCCACACGCTGGGCATCCTGGCCAACGACCTGGCGCGGCTGTACGCGCGCATTCCGGGATCCGGGGCCGACCCCCTGCCGCCACCGCTGCCCTTCCCCGACGCCGCCGCCTGGCTGGCCCGGAAACGGGACACGGCCGAAGAAGAACGCCAGCTTGCCCACTGGCGGGCGCGTCTCGCGGACGCCCCGCCGCTGCTGCCGCTGCCCGCCGACCGGCCGCGCCGGCCCGTCCAGGACCACGGCGGGGGGCGCGTGGACCTGACGGTGGATCAGGCGACCACCGCGGCGCTGCGCGACGTCGCCCGGCAACGCCGCGCCACCCTCTTCATGGCGGGTCTGGCCGCCTTCGGCGTGCTGCTCTACCGCGTCGGGGCGGGCCGCGACCTGCCCCTCGGCACGCCCGTGACGACACGCGGCCACCGCGCCCTGGAAGACGTGGCGGGGCTGTTCATCAATTCCGTGGTGCCGCGCCTGACCATCGACCCCGAGCGCGGCTTCACCACGGCCATCGACGACGCGCGGGCGGAAACCCTGGACGCCTTCGCCAATGCCGACGTGCCTTTCGCGCGCGTGGTGGAGGCCCTGCGCCCCGCCCGTTCCCTGGGTCACGCACCGCTTTTCCAGGTGATGATGACCCTGGACGAGCTGGCCCCGCCGGTGCCGGACCTGGCACCCGTCACCGTCACGCCCCGGCACGTGGACCTGGGCACGAGCCAGGTGGATCTGACGCTGCACCTCCAGACCCTGGCGGACGGCGGCCTGGGCGGTGTCCTGGAATACGCCGCGGACCTGTTCGACCGCGCCACCGCCGCGCACCTCGCCCGGGCCTTCACGCGGCTGCTGGAGGGCCTGGCGGCCGAGCCCGAGCGCCCCGTTGCCGAGGTGCCCCTCCTCGATTCCGCCGAGCGCGCCCGGCTCCTGGAGACCTGGGCGGCGGGGCCGCCGCTTCCCCGGCACCGGCCCACCATCCTGCACGACCTGGAAGCCTGGGCCGAACGCACACCCGACGCGCCCGCCATCCACCCGCCCGGGGCGGCGGCGCCTTGGTGCCACGGCGACGTGTGGCGGCGCGCCGGGGCGGTGGCCCGGAACCTGCAAGCGGCCGGCGTCGCCCCCGGCGACCGCGTGGGCTTGTGCGTGGACCGGCGCCCGGCACTCATCGCCGGCCTGGTGGGCATCCTGCGCGCCGGGGCCGCCTTCGTGCCCGTGGAGCCCGCGCTGCCGGCGGCACGCCGCCAACGCATCCTGGATGACGCCGGGGCCCGCGTCGTCGTCACGGGGGACGGCGCCGCCGACTCCCTGGAAGGCGGCACCGCCGTCTCCGTGGACGCCCCCGGGCCCGGCGGCGATTACCCGCTGCCCGCCCCGGACCCGGCGCGCCCGGCCTACGTCCTCTACACCTCGGGCTCCACCGGCCGTCCCAAGGGGGTCGTGGTATCCCACCGCGCCCTGGCCGAGCACGTCGCCGCCATGACCGAGACCCTTGCCCTGCCACCGGACACCGTGGGGGTCCAGTTCAGCACCGTGGCCTTCGACGCCGCCCTGGATCAGATCCTGCCCTTCCTGTGCAACGGCGGCGCCATCCTGATGCGCGGCGAGGCGCTGTGGACGCCCGACGCGCTGGCCGCCCTGCTCGACCGCCACGGCCCCGCCCTCCTGGACTGCCCGCCCGGCTACTGGGCGGCGCTGGCGGAGCACTGGGCGGCCACCGGGCGGCGCCTGCCCGCCGTGTGCGCCGCCGGCGGCGAGGCCCTGGACCCGGCCCTCGCCAACACCCTGTGCCGCCTGCTGCCCCGTGGCGGGCGCCTGCTCAACTGCTACGGCCCGACCGAGGCCGTGATCACCGCCACGGCGCACGCCCTGACCCCGGACGCCCCGGCCACCGGCGACGGCCGGGCGGTCCCCGTGGGCCGTCCGTTGCCGGGGCGCCGCGCCTATGTCCTGGACGCACGGCTGGCCCCGGTTCCCGTGGGCGTGCCCGGCCAGCTCGCCCTGGGCGGCATCGGCCTGGCCGACGGCTACCTCGACCGGCCCGGGGAAACCGCCGCCGCCTTCGTGGCCGACCCCTTCGTGCCCGGCGGCCGGCTCTATCTCACCGGCGACCGGGCGCGCTGGCGGCCCGACGGTGTTATCGAATTCCTGGGCCGCGACGACGACCAGATGAAGGTGCGCGGTTTCCGCGTCGAGCCGGCCGAGGTGGAGGCGGCGCTGCTGGCCGGTCCGGCGGTGCGCGAGGCCGCCGTGACGGCCGCCGACGACCGGCTGATCGCCCACGTGGCGCCGGAAACCGTGGACACGACGGCGCTCGACCGTCACGTCGCGGCGCAGCTTCCCGCCCACATGGTGCCGGACCGGATCGTGGCCCACCCGGCCCTGCCGCGGGCCGCCTCGGGCAAGGTCGACCGCCACGCCCTGCCCGCCACGGACGGCGACGGCGACGCCGCGCCCCGGGCCGCCGACAGCCCCCCGCGCGACGGGCTGGAGGGGCTCCTCTGCACCCTTTTCGCCGGCCTCCTGGAGCTGGACGCGGTGGCGCGCGGCGACGACTTTTTCAGCCTCGGGGGGCATTCGCTGCTCGCCACCCGGCTGGTGACCCGTCTGGGCGACGCCCTCGGGCGGCCCGTGGCACTGCGCACCCTGTTCGACCATCCCTCCCCCGCCGCCATGGCCGCCGCCCTGCGCGACGAAGGCGCCGGCGACGGGCCGGAGGCCACCCCGGCGGATGCGACGGGACCGCCCGTCACGACGACGGGAGCCGGGGCGCATCCCTTATCCTGCGCCCAGGAGCGGCTGTGGGTGCTGGACCGCACGGGCACCCCCGGCGTCCGTCAGGCCTATCTGATGCCCCTGGCCTCGTGGCTGGAAGGGCCGCTGGACACGGCGGCCCTGGAAGCGGCCCTGGGCTGCGTGGTGGCGCGTCACCCGGAGCTGAGCGTCCGCTTCACGGAAACCGCCGACGGCCCCCGGGCCATCCCCGGCGCGCCGCCATCCCCCCTGCCCGAGCGGCTGGACCTCGCCGGCCACGGCCCCGAGCGGGCACGGGCGGCCGCCGCGCGGGCGGCGCGCCGGCCCGTCGACCTGGCGGCGGACCCGCCGTTCCGGGCCACCCTGATCCGCGAGGCGGCGAACCGCCACGTCCTGGTGCTGTGCGTCCACCACATCGCGGCGGACGGCTGGTCCCTGGACATCCTGGGGCGCGAGCTGGGGGCCGCCTACGCCGCGGCGGCCCGGGGCGAGGCCCCGGATGCCGGCCTGCCCCCGGCCCCGCCGGCGGGCGCCTACGGCGCCTTTGCCCGGCACGAGCGGTCGCGCCTGGAAGCCGGGGCCATGGCGGCGTCGCTGGAACACTGGCGGGCCCGCCTCGCCGGCCTGCCCGGGCGCATCAGCCTGCCCTGGGACAGTCCGCCGACGGCCACGCGCGGCCACCACGGCGGCACCACCGCCGTCCACCTGTCGGCCGCGACGGTGCGGGGCCTGCGGCGCGCCGCCCGGGCGGCCGGGGGCACCCTCTTCATGGCCGGGCTCGCCGCCTTTGCCGCGCTCCTGCACCGCCTGGGCGCGGGTTCCGACCTGGCCGTGGGCACGCCCGTCGCCAACCGCGGCCACCGCGACCTGGAAGGCGTGGTGGGCCTTTTCGTCAACACCCTGGTCCTGCGCCTGGCGCCCGCCGGGGGCATGGCGTTCAGCGACCTGGTCGCCCGGGCGCGCGACGAGACCCTGGACGCCCTGGGCCATGCCGAGGTGCCCTTCGACCGGGTGGTGGACGCGGTGGCGCCCACGCGGTCGGGCGGCCACACCCCGCTGGTCCAGGTGATGTTCGCCCTCGACACCGGCGCGCCGGAAGCCCCCGACCTTCCCGGCCTGACCGCCACGCCCCTGGCGCTGGACACGGCGAGCGCCAAGCTCGACCTCACCCTGGACCTCGAGGAACGGGCCGACGGACAGGTGAGCGGGGTGCTGGAATACGCCGCCGACCTCTTCCGCCCGGCGACCGCGGAGGCCCTGGCGCGCGCCTTCGAGACCTGCGCCGCCGCCGTGGCGGCCGACCCGGACCTCGACCTCGACGCCCTGCCCCGTCCGGGCCCCTCCGTGGCGGGGGCGGCGCCCGCCGCGCCGGCCGCCGCGACGGCGGCCGACGGCACCGCCGGGCCGGTCTTCGCGCCCCTTCCGGCCGCGGTCCGGGACGCCTGGACCCGGGTGATGGGCGCCCCCCCGGCGGCCGAGGACGCCGACCTCTTCGCCCTGGGGGGCACGTCCCTCACCGCCGTGCGGCTGGCCGACACGCTGGGGCGGGCGGCCGGCGTGCGCCTACCCGCCACCGCCGTCTTCCAGGATCCGACGCCGCGCGGCCTGGCCGAACGCCTGGCGGAGAGCCCGGACCGGGACGGCGCGCCCGTGCCCGTCACCCGGCTGCGCCGGGGCGCCGCCGGCGCGCCCGTGCACGTCTGCCTGCCACCGGCCACCGGCCTCGGCCTGTGGGCGCACGCCCTGGCGCGCCACCTGCCGGAAGGCGGGGTGGTGGCCATCGACCTGCCCGGCCTGCGGCCCGGCGAAACCCCGGTGGACGACCTGGCGGGGCTCGTCGACAGGATCCTGGAAGCCCTGGCCGGGCCGGGCCTGTCCCCGGAAGCGGCGCCGTGGCACCTGGTGGGCTGGTCCTTCGGCGGCCACCTGGCGCACGCCATCGCCTGCCGCCTCGCCCGGGCCGGCACGCCGGCGGCCGGCCTGACGGTCATCGACGCCACGGCGCCGCACGTCCAGGCCCCCGCCGAGCCCATGGACGATGCCACCCTGCTGGCGGCCCTGCTGGCCGAGGCCCGGGTCACCGCCCCGGCGAACGCCGACCCGCCGACCCTGCTGGCCCGCGCGCGCGACGCCGGCGTCCTGCCCGACACCATGGACGAAGCGGGGCTGGCCCGCCTGCTCGCCACCACCCGCGCCAGTTTCGCCGCCGCCGACGGGCACGCCCCGGAAACGTGCCCGGGCGACCTGCATCTCATCCGCGCCACCGAGGGCACCGGCGAGGGCGAGGGCGAGGGCGAGGGCGACGACGACGCCGGCGCGACCCTGGGCTGGGACGACCTGATGCTGGGCACGGTGACCGTCTCCCGGGTCGCCGGCAGCCACGGCACCATCGTCCAGGAACCGGCCGTGCGTGCCCTCGCCCGGCTGATCGCCAAGCCCGGCGGGCCGGCGGACGACGCGGGAGCGGAGCCATGAAGGGCGCGTTTATCGACTCTTTGGCCCGTCCACGTTATGAACGCCCGCCGGGGATATCGTCGGGCGCACGGGACCAAACGACGACGCGGGGATGGCCATGGCTTTCAGGAACGCTTCCCGCCAAGCGCTGAAAATATTGCCTTTCAACGATTGGCTTCCTTCTACGGCCCGGCCCCGCGCCACCGTCATGTTGAGGGGGTGGGCTCGCAAGAGCCCACCCTCGAAACACCGGCCCCCCTTACCCCTGGTGGGCCGGCATCGCCTTGCAGACACGCACGTAAATCAATTCCGGGGGTGTCCGGCATTACGCCGGGTCCCGGGCCTTGCCCTCGCCCTGCTCCTGGCAGCGGGCCCGACTCCGGGGCATGGGGCGGATGCCGACCCGGGCGGGGGGCAACGGCGGCCGCTCGCGGTCACGGTGGCCAAGGCCGAAAAGACCGAGTTGACGTACTACGTGCGGGCCGAGGGGGTGGCCCGCGCACGCCGGCGGGAAATCCTCGAGTTCAATCGAAGCGGGCGGGTGGCCCACGTGGGCACGGATGCGGACGGCGATCCCCTGCGCGAAGGCAGCAAGGTGTCGGGCCCCGACGCCGACGGGGACGGCAAGGGCACCCTCATCGCCGCCCTGGCCGGCGGCGACCTGGCACAAACCGTGGCCGCCCGCAAGGCGGACCGGGAAGCCGCGCGTGAACGGGTCCAGGCGGCCGAGGCCGGCGTGCAGAACGCCCGGGATCGCCTGGCCACGGCCCGGAAAAAGCTCAAACGGGTCAAAAAGCTCGTCGATGAGGGGACGATGCCCAAAAAGCGCCTCGAGGCCGCGCGCGGCGAGGCCAACACGGCGCGCGACAAGGTGAACGAGGCGCGGTCCAACAAGAAGGCGGCCAAGGCCGACGCCGAGGCGGCGGCCGCGCGCTACCGCTCGGTCCTGACCAGGCTGGAGGAGGGAACCCTGCGCGCCCCGTTCGACGGGATCATCGCCCTGCGCAACGTATCCCGGGGGGAACACGTGACGCCGCTGCCCGGCGGCCTTTCCGAGGCCCAGCGCCTGCGCCGCGCGCCCGCCGTGGTGATCGACCCCGGGTCCTTCGAGATCGTCGCGCGCGTCCCCTGGTCGCGTGCCGCCCGGCTCAAGCGCGGCCAGAAGGCCCTCGTGGCCTGGGCCGGCATGGGGCTGTTCCGCAAGGTGGACGCCCGCCGCGCCAACGGCCGCTCCCTGGACGGGCTGCCCGTGGCGCGCGCCCGGGTGTGGGCCGTCGCCCCGGCGGTCCTGCCCGATACGCGGACGGTGCGCGTGCGCCTGCGCACCCGGGAATCGACCCCGGACCTGCGCGACGGCGTTTTCGTCACGGCCCGGGTCGCCACCCACAGCCGGTCCGGGGTGCTGGCGGTTCCGCGGGGGGCCGTGCGGCAACAGGACGGCAAGGCCTACGTCTACGTCGTGGACCGCGACGCCGGCGTCGCCCACCGCAGGCAGGTCCGGGTGGGCCGGCCCACGCCCCGACGGGTCCCCGTCAAGAACGGGCTGAAGGCGGGCGAAACGGTGGTCGTGCGCGGTCAGGGACACGTCGCCGACGGCATGCCGGTGGACATCGTGAACAACGCGGATGACGCATGACGGGCGATCGGGGCACCGGGCAAGAGAGCGGCCTGTTCCGTTTCCTGTTCGTGGAAACGACCCTGGCCTGGCTCCTCGCGGCGCTGCTGGTCCTGGGCGGCGCCATGGCTTATCGCACCATCGCCAAGGAGGCGACGCCGGACCTGGGCGTCCCCAGGGCCACGGTCACGACGGTGTGGCCCGGGGCCGGGCCGCTCCTCGTGGAAGACCGGGTGACCGACGTCCTGGAAGAGCACCTTCAGGAGCTGAAGAACCTCAAGCGGTATGAAAGCGGCTCGCGCACCGGGCACGCCACCATCTCGGTGACCTTCCACGCCGACGCGCCCGTCAAGGAATCCATCCAGGCCCTGCGCGCCAGGGTCTGGGAAGCCCTGGGCGAGCTGCCGGCGGGGGCCCGGCGGCCCGACGTGGAGGCCATCTCCGGCACGGACGCCCCCGTCATGAGCGTGGCCCTCACGGGCAATGTCCCCGACGGGGAACTGGCCGCGACGGCGCGCCGGCTCGACGAACGCATGGCGCGCCTGCCGGGGATACGGCGCGTTGCCCGCCAGGGCGGCGAGGGGCCGGTGGTTGAGGTCCTGGTGGACCCGCACAAGCAGGCGGGCGCCAACCTGACGCTGGCGTCGATCCGCGAGGCCATCACGCAGGGAACCGCGGACCATCCCCTGGGCCGCGTCGTCGGCGACCCCGTGAACGCCCGGCTGACGCTCCAGGGCCGCTTCACCGCCGTGCACGACCTGCGCCACCTGCCCGTGCGCGGCCCGGGCGGGCAGACCCACGAACTGGGGACCGTGGCCACGGTGGCGAAGGGCCGCGCCGTGCCCGACAGCCATGTGGCAACCAGCCTGGACGGCAAGCCCCTGGCCCCCGCGGCCCTTCTGCATCTGTACAAGGTCCCGGGCGCCGACACCCTGCGCGTCACGCGGGCGGCGCGCGACCTGCTGGACGGTGCGCGCCTGCCCGACGGGGTGACGGCGCGCGTCACCAGCAACCGGGCGCACGTGGTCGAGCGCAAGCTGAACGAGGTTTTCCGCAACGCGGCCCAGGCGGTGGTGGCCGTGGTGGCGGTCCTGGTGCTGTTCTTGTCGTGGCGCGCCGCCGTCATCGCCGGCCTGGCCGTGCCGGTGACCTTCCTGGGCGCCCTGATGCTCATCCAGGCCGTGGGTCTGAGCCTCAACGTCCTGGTCATCGTCGGGATGGTGCTGGCGTTGGGCCTGATGGTGGACGTTTTCATCCTGGTGATGGAGGGCATGATCCAGGGGCGTCGCGAGCACGGCCTGGCCTTCCCCGAGGCCGCCGCCTGGACGGTGCGCACCTTCGCCCTGCCCGCTTTCGCCGGCCAGATCACCACCATCCTGGCCCTGACGCCCCTGCTTTTCCTGGGCGGCATCAGCGGCAAGTTCATCAAGCTCATCCCCCTGACCGCCATCATCTGCCTGTTGCTCAGTTACGGCGTGGCTTTCCTGTGGGCCATTCCGGCGTCGCGGCGGCTCCTTCAGAGCGACCGGGCGGTGGCCGGAGGCAGCCTGCTGGACCGGCCCATGCTGGCGGCCAGCCGCGTCCTGCGGCGGTTTCTGGAACGCGCCGTCACGGCCCGCCGCTGGCAGGCCGCGGCGTGGGTGCTGGCCGGTGGCGTGCTGGTCGCCGGGGCCCTGGCCCTCGGCAGCGGCCTGAACCTCAAGATGTCCCCGCCGCAGGACGTCCGGCACATGGCCGCCACGGCCCATCTGGGCGCCGACACCACCCTGCGGGAAAGCCGCGCCGTGGGCCGGCGCCTGGGCAACGCCCTGCGCGACGCGCCGTGGCTGGAAAGCGTGATGGTGCACGCGGGCCGGGCCAGCCCCTACGCCTACAGCGGCCCCGGCGCGCGCACCACGCGCAAGCCGGGGCCCGGCGTGGTCGGGCTGTCGCTCAACTTCACCACGCTGGCACAGCGCGACGGCCGGCTCGCCTACACCTACGCCGACACCGTGCGCCAGCGGCTGAAGTCGGTCCTCGAGGACAGACCGGGAGCACGGCTTTCCATCACGAAACGGACCGGCGGCCCCGGGCCGGGGGGCTCGGGCCTGGTGCTGCAGAGCGAGAACCTGGAAAAACTGCGCGCGGCCGCCCGCGATCTCAAGGCGCGTCTGGCGAAGCTGCCCGGCGTGGTGGCCGTCAGCGACAGCATGGGCCGGCCGCGCCAGGACCTGCGGGTGACGCCCAGGCGGACGGCCCTGGCGGCCCACGGCGTTCCGCTGAACCGGCTGGCGGACGCGTTGAGCCTGGCCATGGAGCGCACCACCGTCGCCCGCATGTCGCAGCCGGGCCGGGAAAGCACCCCCGTCGTGATGGCCGTGGACTGGGGCGGCGACGGCCGGGCCACCGGCCATCCGCGCGGGCTCGGCGACCTCGAGATCCTGCGGCTTCCCGACCACCAGGGACGCCGCGTGCCCGTGGCCGATCTGGTCACCATTACGCCAAAAGCCGTGCCCAGGGTCATTCCGCACAAGGGCCGCACACGCACCGTCACCGTCAACGCGGAGGTCGCCGGCGGCGACTCGACATCGAATTTCGCGGCGAAGGCCCGGCAGGCCAGGCAGGCGGTGCTGAAAAAGCACCCCGGGGTCCACGCCGCGCAATCGCAAAGCAGCGCCCAACAGCAGCGCACGGTGCGGAACATGCAGCAGATGTTCCTCGTCGCCCTGGTGCTGATGGTGGCGACGCTGGTGCTGTTGTTCCGCTCCTACCGCCTGGCCCTGATCATCCTGGGTACCATTCCGCTGGCGCTCGTGGGCACCCTGGGCGGTTTCGCGGCCATCGGCATGCCCCTGTCCTTCCCCGCCATGGTGGGGATGGTCTCCCTGCTGGGGATCGTCGTGAACGTGGCCATCATCATGGTGGACACCATCACGCGGCATCGTGACGCGGGCAGCGACGCCGCCACGGCCGCCGCCGCGGGCGTGGCCGAACGGCTCCGGCCGCTTGCGTCAACGGTGCTCACCACGGTTGCCGGGCTCGTTCTTTTGTCCACCGCGAGCCCCATGTGGCAACCGCTTTGTTACGCCATCATTTTCGGCCTCGTGGCGGCGACCCTCCTGTCCCTGGTGGTGATTCCCGCCCTGTACCGGCTGATGGCGCCGGCGGCGGCGGGGCGGACGTGAAGACGCCCGCCGTCCCGGGGGTAACAATTACCCCACGCGCGGCATGATGTGGATGGGATAGCGCTTGAGGGTGCGCCG
>CAJXLG010000034.1 GCA_913055885.1 uncultured Rhodospirillales bacterium | reverse complement strand
TAACGAGGGTCCCGAAAAGATTGCGTATTGGCACCCGGGCCACTTCCCGCCAATAGCGTGCTTTCTCCGCTTCCTCCAAGAAGCGTCCGGTCAATGAAGGGCAAAGCCAAGCCGCCGCGCGTTTCTTGATGCGCGCCGGCACGTACCTCAGCACGCGGCGAAAGGACCTGGCGCAAAGGGTTTTGAATTGCGCGCCGCCGTCGGAAAGCACAGAAGCGGACAGGCGGCGTAATGAAGGAACGCAACGCCGACACAGGGAGGGGCCGCTCCCCAACGTACCGCTGACCCGAGACGACGGTGCCTCGGGGGCGTCCAGCCTGCTGTCCAGCCATTCGCGGTCAATGGTGGCGCGCCACGCTGTCAAGGCCTCTGGCGGTAAAGTCTCACCATGTGTGAAATGAGTATTGTCCGCCAAGTTCTGTAAAGTCGGGGTCTCCGCGTATAGATCGCACGCCTCGGCGTCGGAAATGCCATACCATTTAGTGACTGCATGCAGCGTTACAAGAAGTCGTGTACTTAGCGTTTTTCCGGTGACCGGGTCATCATAACTGGAGCCGATATTCTCCAGGATTTCCTGGACACGATCCTCGCGCCACTCCTGCAAGAGTTTTTTTTCGTAACTGATCGCGTCGGTCAGGGGCAGCCCGGAAGTATACGGCGAGTTCACGCTTTCTTGCGGCTCCTCAGGCATTGTACGCCCCGATGCTGCGCTTCACCCAAACGATGCAGTGATCCGGTAGCGCGCCTCCAGGAAAGCCATGCCACCGATCCCCCCGCCCATGGCCTGTCCGGGGGCCCGCCGGATAAGAACATGGTTTATACCTTTCGGTGCTATCCTTCAACCCGCCAAAGCCTTGACTGGGGTCTCTCTGGACTTGACCCGGTTTTGTGGACACCCGATCGTTTTGACGAAGGAGGTCCACGATGCCGCGACGCAAGACACCATATCCCCGGGAATTCCGGGAACAGGTCGTCGCCCTGGCCCGGGCAGGGCGGACACCAAGGCGGGCGGGAAACGGCGCCGTCAGGTCGTGAACGTACGCGCCCACCTGGTCGTGTTTGTCACGGACCGGGCCGTGCCGTACACCAATAATGCCTCGGAAAGGTATCTGCGTCCGGGCGTGATCTTCCGGAAGGTGACCAACGGCTTCCGCGCCACCGGGGGCGCCCAATTCTATGCCGCCACCCGCTCCGTTCCTCGGATCAAGTCCGGGGACAGGCGTGGACACCGGCCGCCTGCACGGCCTCTCCGCCTTGGGCGCCATCAAGACCGTCCGGGCCGGCCGTTCCATCCTGCCCGCCGGCGCCCCTTAGCGCGAGGGGAGGTGAGCAATTACGTCTACTTCGTCATTTCTCGACGGATAAATGGTGTGGCTACGGGGAAGGTGGGGCGCTATTGAGACAATTCAGGGCCACTGTAACAGCTTTGATTAATGCGGCGCGGCGCTCTGATCAACCGGCCATCCCTGATGTAATGGGCCCTTCCGCGCGGCCGTGGATGAACTGGTCCACGTAGGGGTTGTCCACCTGGTCCATTTCGGCGACGGCCCCCGCCCAGATGATCCGGCCCTGGTAGATCATGGCGACGCGGTCGGCGATCTTGCGGGCGCTGGCGATGTCGTGGGTGATGGAAAGGGCCGTCGCCCCGAGGTCCTTCACCGACGAGCAGATGAGGTTGTTGATGACGTCCGACATGATGGGGTCGAGGCCCGTCGTCGGCTCGTCGAAGAACATGATGGCCGGGCGCGTCGCCACCGCCCGCGCCAGGCCCACCCGCTTGCGCATGCCGCCGGAAAGCTCCGCCGGATAGAGATCGGCGATGCGCTCGCCCAGCCCCACCTGGCCCAGGATCTCCACCGCCCGGTCGCGCGCCGAGCGGCGGCCGCAGCGCTTCTGCGCCAGCAGCCCGAAGGCCACGTTCTCCCACACCGGCAGGCTGTCGAACAGCGCGGCGCCCTGGAAGAGCATGCCGATCTGCCGGTTGATGCGGTCGCGCTCGCGCTGGCCGATGCCCACCGTCTCCTCGCCGTCCACCTTGATGCTGCCGGCCTCCGGGTGCAACAGGCCCAGGATGCACTTGAGCATCACCGACTTGCCGGTGCCCGAGCCGCCCAGGACCACCACGCTCTCCCCCCGGCCCACGGACAGGTCGAAACCGTCCAGCACCCGGTTGGCGCCGAACCGCTTGTGGACGTCCGTGAGTTCCAGCTTGGGCGTGGTCATGACGAGAAGAACAGCGCCGTGATGACGTAGTTGAAGGTGAGGATGAGGATGGAGGCCGAGACCACGGCGTTCGTCGTTGCCCCGCCCACGCCCTGGGCGCCGCCGGTGGAATGATACCCGTGGTAGCAGCCCATGAGGGCGATGATGAAGCCGTAGACGGCCGCCTTCACCACGCCCGAGACCACGTCCATGATTTCGAGGTATTCCCAGGTGCGCGTGAGATAGGACGCCGGGTTGAAGTCCAGCCGGTAGACCCCGATGAGATAGCCGCCGAACACCCCGATGGAGTCCGCCACCAGCACCAGGAGGGGCAGCATGGTCACCCCGGCGATGAGTCGCGGCGCCACCAGATACTTGTAGGGGTTGGTGGACAGCGTGGTCAGGGCGTCGATCTGCTCCGTCACGCGCATGGTGCCGATCTCGGCGGCCATGGCGGCGCCGATGCGCCCGGCCACCATGAGCCCGGCGAGCACGGGGCCCAGCTCGCGCGTGATGGAGAGCACCACCACCGTGGCCACGGCCCCCTCGGCGGAAAAGCGCGAGAAGCCCGTGTGGCTCTGCAGCGCCAGGACCATGCCCGTGAAGATGGCCGTAAGCCCCACCACGGGCAGGGAGAAATAGCCGATCTCCAGCATCTGGCGGCCGATGAGCCGGGGATAGAAGGGCGGCCGCACACAGTGCGACAGGGAGACGAGGGTGAAAAGCGTCAGCCGCCCCGTCGCCTCCAGGAAGCTGAGGAACATGCGGCCGATGGGCTGCAGCACCGGCATGATCAGCCCCCGCCGCCGGTATGGACCCGGTGGTAGCGGGGCCCCAGGGCCGTCAGGATCTCGTAGGGGATGGTGCCGGCGTTCTCGGCAACGGCGTCCACGGAAGGCTCCTCCCCCATGAGGGTCATCCAGGCGCCGGGGCGGGCCGCGTCGGCGGGAACCCCGGTGACGTCGAAAACGGTCAGATCCATGGAGATCCGGCCCACCACCGGCACCCGCCGGCCCGCCAGAACGCCGCTGCCCGCGTTGCTTTGCGCGCGCAGATAGCCGTCGGCATAGCCCACGGCAACGGTGGCGAGCCGGGCGCCGGCCGGCACACGGCAGGTGGCACCATAGCCCACGGTCCCGGGGGTGTCAACTTGGCGCACCTGGAGGATGCGGCCCTGCACGTGCGCCACGGGGCGCATGGGGTTGGCCGTATAAGGCGTCGGATTGCCGCCGTAGAGGGCGATGCCGGGCCGCCCCAGGCCGGCGCGCGCCTCCGGCCCCCGGAACAGGCCGGGGGAGTTGGCGAGGCTGGGCGTGACCCCCGGGAAGCGTTCGCGCACCGTCCGGAAGGCGGCGATCTGCCGGGCGGTGAGGGGGTGGTCCGGCGCGTCGGCGCAGGCGAAGTGGCTCATCACCCCGTGCAGCCGCACGCCCTCAAGCCCCTGCGGGTCGGCCAAAAGGGCCTCCAGCTCGGCGGCGGACAGCCCCAGGCGGTTCATGCCCGTGTCCACGTGCAGCACGGCCGCCTGCGGCGCTTCCCGCCGCGCGGCCAGGGCCCGCCACTCGGCGATCTGCTCCGGCGTGTTGAGCACGGGCACGATGCCGGCGTCGGCCAGGGCGTCGGCGGTACCGGGCCACGGCCCGCCCAGGCACTGGATCGCCGCTTGGGGCAGCAGCGGGCGCAGGGCCAGGGCCTCGTCCGGCCCGGCGACGAAGAAGACCCGGCAGCCGGCCCGCCACAGGGCGGGCGCGGCGTGCGCCACGCCCACGCCGTAGGCGTCGGCCTTGACCACGGCGCCGCACCAGCCGCCGTCGGCGCGTGCCCGGGCGTCCAGGTCGCGCCAGTTGGCGACCAGGGCGTCCAGATCGACGGTAAGCACGCCGCCGGCGAGGGCGGCGGGCGATGGATCAACCGGCCACATCGGGGACCCGGTCCTCCTCGATGAGGTCGCCGAAGCGGGTGAAGCTGCCGTCGAAGTACAGCTTGACGGTGCCGATGGGGCCGTGGCGCTGCTTGGCGATGATCACCTCCGCCTTGTTGGCGGCCTCCGAGAAGCGCCGGGCCCAGCGGTCGTAGCGGTCGTTGAATTTTTCGTCCGTCTCGTCGGCGCGCCGCGACGGCTCGGCGCGCTCCAGGTAGTACTGCTCCCGGTAGACGAACATTACCACGTCGGCATCCTGCTCGATGGTTCCGGATTCGCGCAGGTCGGCGAGCTGCGGCCGCTTGTCCTCGCGCTGTTCCACCTGGCGGGAAAGCTGGGAGAGGGCGATGACGGGCACGTTCAGCTCCTTGGCCAGCGCCTTGAGCCCGCGCGTGATCTCGGAAAGCTCCTGCACCCGGTTGTCCTGGCCCTGAAGGCCGGTGCCGCGCAGCAGTTGCAGATAGTCCACGATGACCACGTCCAGCCCCTGCTGCATGGCGAGACGGCGCGCCCGGGTGCGCACGGCGGCGATGGAAAGCGCCGGGGTGTCGTCGATGTACAGCGGGATGCGCTCCAGGTCGCGGCTGGCCTCCAGGAGGGTGTCGAAGTCCTGCGCCCCCACGTCGCCGCGCCGGATGCGGTCCGAGGGGATCTCCGTGTTCTCCGACAGGATGCGCGTGGCCAGCTGCTCCGACGACATCTCCAGGGAGAAGAAGGCGATCACGCCGCCGTCGGCGCCGTCGCTGTCGGCGTGGGCGCGCGCCGCGTTGAACCCCATGTTGGTGGCCAGCGCCGTCTTGCCCATGGCCGGGCGCCCGGCCAGGATCACCAGGTCGCTGCGATGCAACCCGCCGAGCAACCCGTCCAGGTCGCGGAAGCCCGTGGGCACGCCGGCCAACTGGCTGTCCCGCTTGTGGGCCGCCTCGGCCTGCCGGATGGCGCTGGTGAGGGCCGTGCCCAGGGCCTGAAAGCCGCCCTCCAACTGCCCGGCGCTGGCGAGCCGGAACAGCCGCTGTTCCGCCGTCTCGATCTGGCCGGCGGCCGTGGCGCCGTCGTCGCCGGCCAGCGCGTTGATGTCGGCTTCGCGGGCATCGTTCACCATGTCCTCGCCCAGGGCGATGAGCTGGCGGCGCAGGTACAGGTCGTGGATGAGCCGGCCGTAGTGCCCGGCGTTGATGATGGTTACGGCGGCCCGCGCCAGGTCGGCCAGGTACTGGCTGCCGCCCAGGTCCGTGAGCGCCTCGTCGTTGTCGAAAAAGCCCTTGAGGGTGGTGGGGTTGGCGACCTGGCCGCGCTCGATAAGCCGGGCGGCGGCCGCGAAGATGCGGCCGTGAACCTCGATGGCGAAGTGTTCCGCCTCCAGAAACTCCGAGACCTTCTGGTAGGCCGCGTTGTTCACCAGGATGGCGCCCAGAAGCGCCTGTTCCGCTTCCTGGTTCATGGGCGGGGCCGGCGTATCCGCCGCCACCGCGTCCGGGTTGATGTGGTTCATTGCCGCGCTCCTCCGATGACTGCCTGCGCCACGGCGTCCAGGCCGGCCGTGTGGTCCGGCAGGCGCCATTGCACGCGCCCGGGCAGGGCCAGCACCACGGCCCGGATGTCGCCGGCCGCCGCCACCGCCTCCACATCGCGCCGCGCGGCCTCCTTCCCGGGGAATGGGCCGGGGACCACGGCCACGCCCTCGGGGGTGCAGGCCACGTAAATGCCGCCGAGGGTCAGCATGCTGCCGCCGTAGTGGGCGATGACGTGCCGGCCCACCCGCTCCGCCCTGCCCTCCGGGGCGTGTACGGCCCACGGCGCCATCTGCCGCACGAGCTGTCCGATGCCACAGGCGGACACCATGGGGCTGCCGTTACCGGTCATTGGCCCAGACTCCGTTCTCAATGAGGCTCGCCGCCGCCCGCAGGGCCTGCGCCACCGCCAGACGGTGAAAGGCCGGGACGGCCGAGGCGTCCGCGATGGAATTCAGGCCCGCAACAAGCCGCATAATGGCGCCGGCAATCCCGGTGCCGTCGCGCTGGCCGGCCTGGACGGCGCTCTCGGCCAGGGCCGCGCCCTGGTGGTCGATGTGCGGCGCATTAGCCAGCTCCCGTTCCAGGGCGAACATCCCCACCTCCTTCGTCATCACGCGCGCTCCTGCGGCCCGACCGTCCGCATCGTCCCCGACATGGGCACCCCGCGCTTGCGCAGGTGCGCCTCGACTTCTTCCGGCGTGCGACACACGGCGATCGCGTTTTCCGTGTCCAGCACCGTGGCGAACCACGCCATGACGGCCTTTTGCGGCGGTTTCAGCCGGCCCTTCGCTGTTTTCAGCTCCACGCCCGTGATCCGTACCTCGCCGTTGGTCATATGCACGAAAAGGAGGTCGGGCAGCCCGGCCAGGGCGCCCATGGCCATCATCTCCCTGGCTGTCGCCTTCGGGCGGAATCCCCCGTTCGCCGTGTGCCACCAGATGCACCGCTCCTGCTTCACGGTGCGCCGCAGGAAGCGCACGATGTCCTTGTGCAGCTCGGCCTCCGGCTGGCGCTTGCGCCTGGTCTGCGTCTTGCGTCTCGCGTGTTGGTGCACCGGGCGGGTCACGCCACCGCCTCCCCATTTTCCTGGTCGCTATCGAGGGGGTCTGGTTCGTCGCGCTTCCGATACGCCCGCTTGGCGTGGATGGCGCAGTACGGGCCACGTATCGCCCGCGCGTCACAGAAGCCATACGGCAGCCTCTCCGGCTCCGTCACACCGTCCCGCCGATCCAGGGGCCACCGGCACCCCTTTGCGGAGAGCTGCTCCACGGGTACGCCTTTCTCGGGCATTCGCCGCATGGGCGCCTCCGGTTCGGGCTCTTCGACATCGTCCGTCGCCACCGCCGCCGTGTTCCTGGGGTCGTCGGGGGTGTCCCCTGACGTTCCCGTATCCGTTTTGCGCCCCTCCGGGAGATATCCGACCGCGCGCAGCCGATTTACGAGCCCCGCCACGGCGTTCCGGGAAACTTGAAGGCGCTCGGCCAGAAGCGGGTAGCTGGGCGTCCGCCCCTCCGCTTCCAGCGCACGCCAGGCGTCCAGCGCCGCCTGTTGTTTCGCCGTCAATCGCGTGCTCATCGGGCGCCCCCTTCGTCGATCCGGGCCACCGCCTCCTCGGGCCGCACGGCCTCCAGGCGCAGGGCTTCCAGCAGGGCCGGCTCATGCCCGACGCCGTACTCCACCAGCGTCCGGAATTTGGGCCCGACGCCGGGCCCGGCGGTCATGGCCGCGTGGACCACGTACGCCCTTTCCGCTTGCGAGAACCCCGTCATGCCACCCCCTTGAACAGCGGCAGTGCCTCGGTGGACAGGCCGCCCTGGGACGGCCGGGTGTCGTCACGACTTTCGGTGGTCGGCGCGGCGCTCGGCTGCTCGATATGCCCGCCGTCCACGAGGGCGGCGAGCAGGCGATCCCCCAGCCCCGTGCGGTAAAGGTACGCGCCATCCTGTCGGGCCATGCCGAGTTCCTTGGCCTCGCGCGTGCCCGCCCCGTGGAGACCCCCGACGTTGGCCGGCAGGGCCAGCAGGACCTCGACCAGCTCCGTCGTCACGTCGGGCCGGTCGCCATCAGCCCGGCCGAACACATCGGGCAACAGGACGTGCAGCCGGGGCAGGCGGGCCGTGGTAGGCACAGACGGTGTCATCACCGGGCTCTCCATGCGCGTTCGGGCCACGCCCCCGGGGCTGGCGCCCGGGGGCAGGGGAGGATCAGAAGCCGATGAGGATGGGCTCGATCCCGGTCACCGGCACCTGCCGCCGCTCCGGCAAGGGGTCGCCGGCATCGTCCGTTTCGCGCCCGTTCTGGATGGCCGCAAGCACCTCGTGGAAAGCGGCCTCCTCCACTTCCTCCCGGTTGGCGATCTCGTACCGGTACTGGATGCCCTTGCCCTCCTCGCCGGGGCCGTGCCGCAGCCGGATGGTGACCCGGTACGGCGGCTCGCCCTGGAAGATGGGCACGGCGATGGTGAATTCGGCGGGAACCACCAGGCCGTCGCTGGTGGTGGACGTGTTCTCCGCCGAGATCTGCAGGTCCCCGCTGGCGTTCGACAGGTTCACCGAGCTGCCCGTCCGGCCGTTCACCTGCATGCGCAGGTTCGTGGCCACCGACATCATGGTGGCCGGGCTGGGATCGGTGACGTCGTCCTTGAGGTCCTCGATCAGCTCGGCGAACTGCCGCTGCGTGAGGACGTCGCCGGCCCTGGCCAGCCAGCGCTTCCACCGCACGCTGTAGGGCACGGCGAACTGCACCCCGTGGTCGCGCCACCCCGCTTCGCCGTCGCTGCCGGGCGCATGGTCGTTGATGACGCCCCGGACCTCGTAGTGGGGCGCCATGGTGGCGTAGATGGCGGATTCCGGGCGGGCATGCCGGTTAAAGTAGATGGCGAACGCCCGCGCGTTCTCGGCATGGACCGTCCTGCGCTTGCGGGTCGGCCTGTCGAGAAACGCCTCCAGGCCCGCGACCTGATACGCGTCGGGCACCACCGCGAAGGGGATGTCCTGGCCCGCCACGTTCTCCCGGGTCCCGTGGGCCGCCGTCACGAGCCGCTCAAGGGCGGCAATGGTGTTTGCGTCGGACACGTCGGTCATGGTCCGTGCTCCTTCTTCTAGGTAGCCGACCGGGGGTACTGCTTACCGGTCTCGGCATCACGGGGGGTGTGTTCGCTCTGCGCCCCGGCGCTGCGCGTGAAGTCCTCCACGTCCGCCTGCCCGGGCAGGTTTTCGTAGAGATGTCCGGACGGGCCGGCGAACCGGGTCGTGGCGGGCAACGCCTCCGTGGGGGGCTTGCCCTTGACCGTGGGCGTCAGGTCCACGGCGTCGGCACCGTGATTCTGCACCCGGATCTCCAGCGTCACCGTGCCCATGCGGCCGGTCTTCTGGACCTTGGCGACGCACTCGGCGAGGCGCTCGGCCAGCTCCCGCTTGGCGAGCCCGCCACCGAGGCTGTCGATGATGGCTTCGGGCGATGCCGGTACGGTCTCGTTCATGGTCCTGGCTCCTCTTGCCCTCGGGGTGGCCCTCCCGGCGCGCGGCCGGGAGGGCTTTTGCCGCGGTCGCCGCCCGGGCGCCGGGCCGGGGTCCAGGTCCCCGCGGCGCCCGGGCGATGGATCACCGGGATGGGCGGCGGCCGCGGCCGCTCGGCCACGGGGCGCGGGTCGGGCAGCACACGACCGCCGGTCCGTTCAACCTGCCCCGCCGTGGGGCCTTCCCCTGGCCTGATGATGATCCGCATCACCGCCCCGCTCCCGTGTCGCGCACCAGGGCGGCGGCTTGGCGCACCTGCCACCCTGCCTCGTGCACCATGAATTGGATGTCGGGATCGCCGGGCGCCCCGCTCGTGGTCACGCCGCGGAACCGCCACCGCGCCATCCCCGTCAGCAGGTCACGCACGTAGCGCCGCACGGCGCGCCGCGACCAGGGCCGCTGCACGGGCGGCACCGCGATCAAGACAAACAGGGTCAGGCCGCGCCGGAGGAACAACCCGGATGCGTAGGACCCGTGCAGGTACACCCGGGGGTGCAGCCGGGACACTGGGTCGTCCGTGAAGCCCGGGTTCCGTTCCGGATCTTCAAGGCAAATCCCGAACAGACTCCCGCACACCTCCATCCCGTCGGCCCGCTCCTCGGCACGGGCCCGCACGTCGGCCATCAACGCCTTGTCCGCCCGCTCAGTCATCGCACCCCCCCGTCCGGGGCGTCCTCTCCGCCCCGGCCGCAATAGGCCGTCAGGTCGCGGACTGTGTCCTGGAGGACGTCGCCGGCGTCGCGCAGCCGCCCCGCCAGGCGCGCCGCTTCGGCCCGCGTCAGCCTCTCGCGGGCGACGCTCCGGATGGCGTCCTTGACGCTGCGCGGCACGGGCACGGCGTTGCCCTCCCCGTCCACGTCGGGCAGATGCACCCGGGTGTGCATCACTGCCAGGCCGATGGCGGCGCTCGACAGCATGGTGGTCATCGACCACACGACCGGCTCCGGTTGATGCGCCGGGCGCCCGCCGCCAGCCACTGCGCCACCGCAGCCGCCGCGCGGGCGCAGTGGTAGAGCGCCATCGCCGCCACCGCCCTTGGCTTCATGAGTTGCCTCGCTGAGCTGCTCGCCGATATCGCGGCGCAGGGCCGCCATGTCCTGTTCGATGCGCGCGGCCCGTTCCTCCAGGGTGAGCGGGTCCTGGATCAGCGGCCCGAAAACCGCTTCGATGAACGCCTGGCCCCACACCTCGATCATCTGGGCCATGTGGGGCAGGCCGGGCGGATGCCCCGCCTTCCACTTCTCGGCCGTGCTCACGGAGACGCCAAGATTCTGGGCCAGCTCCTTGGCGGCGTAGGGCTCAAGCCATTCGGCCACGCGCGGACCAAGAACGTCCGCCGCGTCATCCGCACGGCGCACCGTGAAACTGCTGCAGGTCACCGGCATGGCTTTTCCCCTCCCGGGGCACGCATGGTGGGCCCATGAGCACCACGGCCCCCCTGACCCACCGCGACCGGCTGGTCTACGCCGCTACCCGCCTGAGCGCGGACGTGCGAACGGCGGACCCGGCCTGCCCCGTGGGGCCAGCCCTGGACACGCTGGCGCTTTCCGCCACCGACGGCACACCCGGCGAGCTGCACGCCGAGGCCCGCGCCGTGCTCGACACCCTGGGCGCCTGCCCGGGCGCCGAGGGCTGTCCGGCCCGCGCGGGCGCACGGGAGCTGATGGTGCGCGT
Organism: uncultured Rhodospirillales bacterium; assembly: GCA_913055885.1. Classification (GTDB taxonomy): domain Bacteria; phylum Pseudomonadota; class Alphaproteobacteria; order Rhodospirillales; family CAJXLG01; genus CAJXLG01. The sequence continues at coordinate 5,778 of CAJXLG010000034.1, read as the reverse complement.
GGTGGCGACGGTGGCCCAGGAGGCGTAGGCGATGATCCAGGGCCATCCCTCAGCCCTCCTGATGGTGGTCGGCGGCGGCCACGCGCGCCGCGCGCTCGGCCCGCTCGGCGGCGGCGCGGGCCGCCACCGCCTCGGTATAGGCGCCAGAGGCCGACTCCTGCGCGCACCGTGCGGCCTGGCGGGCCGTGATGCGACGCCACCCCCACCAGCGCGCCAAGCGCGCGCCGGCGGCATAGAACCCCATCGCCGGCACCAGGGCGGCGAGCACGATCAGCGCCACCACCCCCACCAAGGCCGTAATCGCGATGGTGATCTGGGCTGCGGCTCCGATGGTCATGGCGTGGCCTCGATCCTTCGCGGCGTGCCCGGCCACAAGACCCGGCTCCACGAGCCACACGCATCGGTCGTGGCCGGCACCCGCATGGAGAGGGTGCCCAAAGAAACGTATGGGTTGTGGTCGGCGCAGGCCTGTGGTCCTGACTTTATGCCCATGTTCCACTTGCGTTCCCATCCAGAGGCTTGTAGGGTTTTCCCGTTCGGGTTGCGATTTCGGAACCGTCGGGGGGAATCATGGCCAGCGGGTACCGACCTCACGCACGTTTGCTCGTGGACAACACCTCCGCTCGTGAAATCGACAACCCTTTACGGCAGGCCTCGTCGTATAGAGGCAGTTGCCAACGGTCGGGGATACGGTTACGCCGCCTCCAAAGCTCAACCGCTTTGGCAGAGAGTCCAAACCAGCCGGCCACTTCCGCATCGCCGCCCAATCGCTCGATCAGTGCCGAAACGCTCACGTTCATTGGTACAAACTGTACCCTCACCGACGAAGCCGGTCAAGTCCAGTCTGTACCCGTACCAAGGTACTTGTTGTACCACCGCCTTGCACGGCGCTCGTACCGGCGTGATCCTCGAACCATGAAAATGCGGGCTGCCCAAAAAGACACAAACGCGCTCGCCCTGGAGAGGGTCGAGACAGCGCTGCATTTGATGGGGTGGAACGAAAACAATCTGGCATCAGGTATTTATAAAGAATTAGGATATAAATCGAAAAAAGGCGTCACTCACTGGTTCAACCGGTCACGCCGTTTTCCAGATTTCGACGCGCTCGTCGTCACATGCGCATACCTCGGGCTGGATACGCAGTACGTGCTGGGGCTCCATGACGACCTCCACAGCTCCGCCGACCCGCAAGGCCGGTTCGCCATCGCAACCCGCCAAGCCACTGGATCCGACTAAACCCCGAGTCCAGGGAACTGCCGTCCTGAGGCTATTGGCGGCGTTTCTTGTCGTCATGCTGCCGGTGTCGCCTTCCAACGCGGAGTGGGAATACGGGCTCTGGGACGCCGTCAAAAACGGTTCGCCCTTAAAAATCCGCGAAGCATTAAACGAAGGTGCCAACGTAAATGCACGAAACGAGCATGGCGTGACGCCGCTTATAAGCGCAGCTTCAAATGTAGAAAATGCAACGATTATTACGACACTTGTTGACGCTGGCGCCCACGTTGACGCGCGCGCTCGGTGGGGGCACACCGCTTTAAGTGTTGCTGCCGGGTCGAATCCGAACCCCGTGGTTGTCCAGCGATTAGTTAAAGCTGGAGCGGACATACACGCCCGTACAGACAATGGCCAAACTCCCCTCATGGTCGCCGCCATGAGCAATTCGAACCCCAGCGTCATTCTCGCACTCGTTCGGGCAGGGGCACGACTGCAGGCGCGAATGCCGGACGGAGATACGGCCTTGCACTTGGCCGCTTCCAATAATGTGCCAGCGGTCGTTAAAACCCTAGCCGACGAAGGAGCGGCTGTGGACGCCGTGAACGATGACGGTTTCACACCTCTGATGTTAGCTGCGGGCAACAGCTCTCATCCGGAAGTCGTCAAAGCCCTCGTTCATGCTGGAGCCGACATTAACACTGCCCGCAATGATGGCTTTACACCTTTGATGGCCGCTGCCGGCAACAATGGCCCGGCGATGCTGCAAACATTGCTCGACCTTGGGGCAGATCCGAGTCGTACGACCAACGCTGGGAAATACGCGGCGGACTTCGCCACGCTAAATGAGTCGGTCGCGGATGCCGATATATATTGGCGGCTTCACGAAGGCCAGTACAGCACCGCCAAATCAGCATCGGAGCCGTCAAAAAGCGCACGCGACGATAGCCAGGGCCAGACCGGCCAAGGGGCGCCCCCAGACAGCACCGATGACAGCCGCGTGGGAAAATGGCCCTGGGGGTGGTTGGCTTTAACCGGAGTGCTCATCACCACCATGATCGTGGTCGTATTGTTACTGGGCCGACGCCGGAACAGTTTCCGCACGTCGATCGCCGGCGGAAGTGATGCAGCGCCACCGCATTCCGAACCGGACGAATCCAGCATTGATCACGAGATTTCGGATACCGGTTCACCTGTGCGTCAGTCCCCTCGCCGCTTTACCAACATGACCTGATCCTCGGTTGCCGCGCCAGAGAAGCCCGGACGGGGGTTTCACGTTGTCGTGGTACAGTTTGTACTTGCCATTAGGGACAGCTCGTACCACACTTCCCCCGTCAGCGCCACACGGCCCTGACCCCCGTGCCACGGGGTAGGCCTCGACCCCGGCCCCCGGGGAGTGCCCCTCTCGGGCCGGATCGCGGGCCACGGTCGTCCCGCCAGCCCGGGCGCCGCACGGCGGCGCCCGGGCGCCGGGAGGGCCCGGGACACGTTGGACATGGCTGCCCCCTCCTTGCCCCGGCCGGGGTTCCGGCCCCGCCGGGGCCTTTTCGGGGGGCAACACACAAGGGGACGAGAGGATGGAGGAAATCGACCCGACCGAGTGGAGCTCGTGGGGCAGGGGTCGCCTGGGCGGCGACGAGAAAACCGGGCCCCTGCGACCGGGTGACGTGGTCGGCACGACCACCGAGGGGAAAACCTGGGTCGGCATGGTCACGGACGCTTGCCGCGATGGCCCGGCGTGGATCGCGTGGGCGTGCGGCGGCCGCGTGGCCGTGGATGCCCGCACATGGCGCAAGACGTCACACGACGCGGGGCCACCGCCGACCGTCCGTCTCATGTCTGGCGACGCACTGGCGGAGACCATTGAGACCGAGTAGCCCAGCTCCGGTGGTGGCGTCCTGGCCCCACGCCCCCCTCGCAACTCCCCCTTGGGGCGGGCGCCACCACCAGAGCCGGACCACCGCTTACGCGATGCGGATCATCCGGCACCGGCCGCGCCAGCGCCGGCGGCAACGGAGAAACGGACCATGATCGGATGCGAAGAGCATGGAGATGGCACGGTGACGGTGACGTGTACCGCCGCCACCGCCTTGGCGGCCGGAATGTCGATCGAGGGGCCGGACGCCAGTCAACGTCCGGGCCGACTGGTCACGTGGGAGCACATGGCGCCGCGGGCGGCCGACGACCTGGCGCGCAGCCTGCAAGCGGCGGCCGAGCGCGCGGACGGACTGCTCACGGGCGCCCGCGCGCAGCTTGGCAGCGCCGCGGAATCGATCATCGCGGCATGCGGTACGCTCCGGGGGCCGCTCGGCCCGGATGTCCAGCTGCTGCACCAGGTGTCCCGGCACCTCATCGTGCTGTCCGAAGCGGTGCGCGCCGACGCCGCCGCCGAGGGCGAGACCACGGATCCGCGCCCGGCCGGCTTGGCGCGGCCGGACGTTCTGCCGGCCGGCACCGTGCGCATCCCGATTACCGGCGACGTGGGGTGACGCTATGGCCGCAACCAACATCCCCGGCTTCGACTATACGTTTAATCCGTGGATCGGGTGCGCCAAGGCCAGCACCGGATGCGTCAACTGCTACGCCGAGGCGTTCGGCGCGTGGATGGATGTCGAATGGGGCCCACACCCGCGCCGCCTGACGGCGCCCGCCACCTGGCGCCAGCCGCTGGCCTGGGATCGCAAGTCGGCGCGCGGCGGGCCACCGCCCCAGGTGCTTTGCGGGTCCCTGTGCGACATCGCCGACCCGGCGGTGCCGGACGAGTGGCGTGACCAGCTCCTCGCGCTGTTCGCCGCGACACCGTCTCTGCGCTGGTTCCTGCTGACCAAAAGGCCGGATGAGCTACGGCGGTATCTGGGGTTGGTCGCGGGCGGCCGGCGGCACCCGGACACGACGTGGCTGCCGGTCCGCGTCGCAAGCCGAGCCGAGGTCCGGGGTGCCATGATGGGGATGGCAAACGCCTGGATCGGCTGCTCCGTCGAAGATGATGACGCGGCGGCCACACGAATCCCGGCGTTGGTCAACATGCCGGACGTCGAGGCCGGGGGCTACTGGATCAGCGTCGAACCGATGATCGGCCCCGTTACCCTGGGCGCGGGTTGGACTCACCTGGACTGGATCATTTGCGGCCCCGAGACGGGCCCGCACGCGCGGCCATTTGACCCGGCGTGGGCCAATGCCCTGGCCCGCCAAGCGTCCGAAGCCAGCGTACCGTGGTACGGCAAGCCGGGGCTCGCGGAGGGGGGATGCGACACCATGACGCAACGGCGGGAGCTGCCCGGAGAAGTGGTGTGATGGCCAATCGGCGCCAGAACAACCTGCCGCCGAACTTGCCCCCGGCCGCCCTGCCCATCGAGGCCGCGGCGGCGTATTGCGGCTGTTCCGAAAGTACCGTGCGCCGCTACGGCCCCAGCCCGAGACAGCTTGGGCCCCGGACCCAGGTATGGCGTGTCCGGGACCTTGACCGTTGGATCGAGGATGGGTACCTGCCCCAGGATGAGGCTGGGCCGAACAATCTTGAGCGCGCGGCCCGGCGGCGACATGAGGGCGGGGCCGGATGCACCGGGAGCCGAAGTACGTCACACGGCGGGTGAATCGCAACGGCCGGGCGCGCTACTACTGGCAACGCCCGGGTCACCCGCTGGCTCGCCTGCCCGATGACCCCGCCGAAAGGGCCTACAAGGCCCACCGCTGGAACCAGGCAGCCGACCGTGGAGCGGGCAGCGACTCGGTCGCCTACGGCACCCTGGCCTGGGTGGTGCGCCGCTACCAGGCATCCACGGATTATGACGAGCTGTCCGAAGGCACCAAGAAGTATTACCGCCGCTTCCTGCGCGAGATCGAGGCGCTCGGGCCTGACGAGCCGTTCCAGGACGTAACCCGTGCCGTGGTGGTGGACTTCGTGTCGTCGTTCTCCGGCGCCGGACAGCGCCGGCAGGCCGCCGCCGTGTTCCGGCAGCTCTTTCACGTGGCCATGCACCATGGCCTCGTCGGCGAAAACCGTGCGCGGCACCTCAAGCTCAAGGCGCCGGCCGCTCGGGCCCGCTTCTGGACCACGGAGGAAATCAACGCCTGGCTCGCCACCGCCCGCGAGCAGGGCTTCCCGGAGTGGCTGATCGCCGCTTTCATGCTGCTGCGCTACACGGCGCAGCGCCCCACGGACGTGCTGGCCATGACGTGGTCGGCGCTTGACGACGAGGCCGGCACGATCTGGCTGACCCAGGAAAAGACGGACACACCCCTGGCGGTGCCGCTCCATCCGGCACTACGGGATTACCTGGCCACCCTGGACAGGGAGGCGAGCCCCTACATCGTGGCGGGCCGGGGGAGCGGGATCAGCTACGCGCAGTTCGTCACGCGCTTCAAGCAGGTGACGGATGCCGCCGGCATCGAGGACGCTCAGCCACGTGACCTGCGTCGCACGGCCGTCGTGGCCATGGCGGAGGGCGGTGCAACGGCCGCCCAGATCAGCGCGGTGACAGGCCACAGCCTCGACGCCACGCATCGGATTTTAGAGACGTACATGCCACGTACAACGGCAATGGCGAGGGAGGGGATTTCGCGCCT
>CAJXLG010000033.1 GCA_913055885.1 uncultured Rhodospirillales bacterium | reverse complement strand
GTCCTCACCCACGCCCTGCACTACGCCAGTTCGGTGTTCGAGGGCATGCGCGCCTACGACGGCCGCATCTTCAAGCTCTCGGTGCACAACCAGCGCCTCCTGGATTCCGCCCGCGAGCTGGGCTTCGAGGTGCCCTATTCGGTGCCCGAGCTGGATGCCGCCTGCCGCGAGACCATGCGGGCCAACGGCCTGGAGGACGCCTACGTGCGCCCCATCGCCTGGCGCGGCAGCGAGCAGATGGGCGTCGCCGCCCAGCACAGCCGGATTCATGTCGCCATCGCCACGTGGGCCTGGGGCACCTATTATTCGCGCGAGGCCCTGATGGAGGGCATCGCCCTCCAGTGGAGCGACTGGGCGCGCCCCGATCCGCGCACGGCCCCGGCGCACAGCAAGGCCGCCGGGCTGTACATGATCTGCACCATGGCCAAGCACAAGGCGGAGGCCGCCGGCTTCCACGACGCCCTGATGCTCGACTGGCGCGGCCGCGTGGCCGAGGCCACCGGGGCCAACATCTTCCTGGTGATCGACGGCGTCCTGCACACGCCGGAAGCCGACTGCTTCCTGGACGGCATCACCCGCCGCACGGTCATGGCCCTCGCCCGCGAGCACGGCTACGACGTGGTGGAACGCGCCGTCTGGCCCGAGGACCTGGACAGGGCCCAGGAGGTGTTCCTCACGGGCACGGCGGCGGAGGTCACCCCGGTGGGCCGCATCGGCGAGCGCACCTACACCCCCGGGACCGTGTGCACCACCCTCATGGACGCCTACAGCCGGGCCGTCCGCCAGCCGGACGTGGAGGCCGCCCCGGCCGACGCGGCCTGACAGGGGCCCGGCCCGGCTCCGGAAAAGACTCTCGCGTCACATCCCCGTTCATGGCACAACGGCAGCCATGTCGGGGCTCGACTGGCGCACCCTGCGGCGCATCGTCACGGTTTCCCTGCTCGGGGTCGTCGTGGGCGGGCTGGCGTCCGTGGCCGCCGTGGCCTTCGTCGAGGCGGTGGAGCTTCTCAACGGCTGGCTCCTGGTCTCCCCCTACGCCCGCATCCAGTACGAAACCAGGCCCCTGCTCGTCGGTGCCGCCACCGTGCTGGTCCCGGTCGCCGGCGGTCTGGTGGTGGGGCTTCTCGTGCGCCATTTCGTGGCCGGACAGCGCGGCCTGGGCCCGCCCGATTCCATCATCGCCGTGCAGACGGGCGAAGCGCCACCGTCGGCCCGGTGCGGCGCCGGCTCCACCCTGGCCGCCCTGGTCTCCCTGGGCTGCGGCGCCTCCGTGGGGCAGTACGGCCCCCTGGTCTATCTGGGCACCCTCATCGGCGGCCTGGCGGGGCGGCTCAACCTCGCCGTAGAGAACCTTCAGGCCATCGGCATCGCCAGCGGCGTCGCGGCCGCCATCGCCACCGCCTTCAACGCCCCCATCGCGGGCCTCGTCTTCGCCCACGAGGTGGTGCTGCGCCACTATTCCCTGCGCGCCTTCGCCCCGGTGACCGTCGCCGCCGCCACCGGCTACGTGGTGGCCAATGTCATCCTGGAACGGCCGCCCCTTTTCCTGGTGCGCTTCGACGGCGTCGCGCACGCCCACGAATTCCTGCTGTTCGCCCTGGAGGGCGTGCTGAGCGCCTTCCTGGCCACGGGCTTCGTCGCCCTGCTGGGGGCCAGCGGACGCCTTGCCCGCCGTGTGTCCCTGCCCCTGGTGCTGCGCCCGGCCGCCGCCGGGCTGGTGCTTGGCGTGGTGGCCCTGGAGGTGCCCGAGGTCCTGGGCATGGGCAAGGAGACCCTGCGCTTCGCCACCATCGAGGGCGCCTTCCGCCTGGACGAGCTGGCCCTCATCACCGCCGCCAAGGTGGGCACCACCGCGCTGTGCATCGGCTTCGGCTTCGTTGGCGGCGTGTTCAGCCCGGCGCTTCTCATCGGCATCCTGTTCGGCGCCCTTTTCGGCAGCGCCCTGCCCCTCGTTCCCGGCCTGGCCACCAGCGGCGTGGTGGTCTACGCCATCTGCGGCATGATGGCCGTCACCAGCCCCGTCATCGGCGCGCCCCTCACCACCATCCTCATCGTGTTCGAGCTGACCCGCAACTACGACCTCACGGTGGCGGCCATGGTCGCCGTGGTCTTCGCCAACCTGCTGGCGCACCGGGTGGTGGGCCGTTCCGTTTTCGACCGGCAGCTCAAGGCGCGCGGCTTCGACTTCTCCCTGGGCCGCGACAAGGCCATCCTGGGCAGCCGGCGCGTCGCCGACTACCTGACCACCGCCTGCACCGTGGTGCCGCCCGGCATCGCCGTGGCCGACCTGCACGAGCGGCTGCACCGCGACGGCCGCGCCGAGGCCCACATCGTGGACCGGGACGGGCGCCATCGCGGCCTGGTCCGGCTCCAGGACACCGTGGAAGCGGCGCCGGACACCCCGGCCGACACCCTGGCCGGCGGCGGCGGGGTGACCTTTACGGAAACCACCTCCGTGTGGGACGCCATGCAGCAGGTGCGCGGCTTCGTCGGCGAGGCCGTGCCGCTGGTGGCCGGGGACGGGCGCTTCCTGGGCGTCGTGCCCGAGGAGGCGGTGATCCGCGCCTACGAGGAGTCCGTGTATGATCTGCGCCGCGAGGAAAATGAATCGGCCTGAGGCGCCGGGCTTTTGGCCCGCCCTGGTGCTGGCGCTGCTGCTGCCGGCGCTGGCCGCGCCGGCGGCCGCCGCGGCGGACGACCGCACCCTTACCGTGGTGACCTGGGGCGGGGCCTACGAGGCCAGCCAGGAGACGGCCTATTTCCGGCCCTTCGAGGCGAAGACCGGCATCGACGTGGAGACGGTGCGCTACGACGGCGGCGTGGACGCGCTGCGCCGCCACGTGACGGGCAACGGCGCCACGCAATGGGACGTCATCGACATGATCCGGGCGGATGCCCGCGCCGCCTGCGACGCCGGGCTCCTGGCCCCCCTCGACCCGGGCATCCTGGCGCCCGCCCCCGACGGCACGCCGCCGGCGAAGGACTTCCTGCCGGGCGCCCTGGGCGACTGCGCCGTGACCCAGCTCGTCTTCGCCACGGTCATCGCCTACAACGACAAGGCCTTCCCCGGCGTCAAGCCGCGCACGGTGGCGGATTTCTTCGATCTCGAAAAGTTCCCCGGCGACCGCGCCCTGCGCAAGGCGCCGGTGGGGCTGTTCGAGTGGGCCCTCATGTCCTATGGCGTGCCGCGCCAGCAGCTCTACGACCTCCTGAGCACGGACCGCGGCCTGCGGCTGGCCTTCCGGCGCCTGGACCGGCTGCGCGGGCATCTGGAATGGTGGACCGGGGGAGCGGAGCCCGTGGAGATGCTCAAGTCGGGCGAGGTGGTCATGGCGAGCGGCTACAACGGCCGCTTCTTCAACGCCCGCATCGAGGGGGCGCCCATCACGGTGATCTGGGACGGCCAGCTCCTCGACTACAACGCCTGGGCCGTGCCGAAAAACGCCGACGACGCCGACCTGGCGCGGCGGTTCATCCGCTTCGCCACCCGGACCGGAAACATGGCCAAACAGGCCCGCCACATCTCCTACGGCCCGGCACGCAAATCGGCGCGCAAGCGCGTGGGCCTGCACGCCGAAAAGGGCATCCCCATGCGCCCCCACCTGCCCACGGCGCCGCGCCACCTGGAACGCGCCATCCGCCGCGACCACGACTGGTACACCCGCACCAAGGCGCTGCGCCACCGCCGTTTCGAGGCGTGGCTGGACGAGGGGTCGTGACGCGGCCCGCCCCTCGCTTGCGGTGGCCCCGGAACAGCCCCTAAACTGTTGCCCGTGCCCACGAGCGCAAGGGTCCGATTTGCCGCCGGACGTTCACGCCACCGTCTGCCCCCACGACTGCCCCGGCGCCTGCGCCCTTCACGTGGAGCGCACGGCCGACGAGGCCATCGGCCGGGTATGGGGGGTGCGGGACCACCCTTATGTGCAGGGCACCATCTGCGCCAAGGTGGCCCGGTACCGGGAGCGGGTGCACCACCCCGGGCGCCTGACGACGCCCCTGGTGCGCACCGGAGCCAAGGGCGAAGGCGCTTTCGCCGCCATCGACTGGGACGAGGCGCTGGACCGGGTCGCGGACGGCCTGCGCGACGCCGCGGCGCGCCACGGGCCGGAGGCCGTCTTCCCCTACCGTTACGGCGGCACCATGGGCCTCGTCCAGCACGGCGCCCTGGACCGCCTGCGCCACGAACTGGGCTGGTCGCGCCAGAAGAACACCATCTGCTCGGCCATCCTGCGCGCCGGCTGGACGGCCGGCGTGGGCGAGCAGCGCGGCCTCGCCCCCACGGACATGGCCCACGCCGACCTGATCGTGGTGTGGGGCGCCAACCCGGCGGCCACCCAGGTGCAGCTCATGCGCCACATCACCCGGGCCCGCAAGCAGCGCGGCGCCCGCCTCGTCGTCATCGATCCGTGGGACACGGCCACCGCCCGCGCCGCCGACGAGCACATCGCCCCCCGCCCCGGCACCGACGGCGCCCTGGCCTGCGCCGTGCTGCACGTGCTGTTCGCCGAGGGCCACGCCGACCGGGCCTACCTGGCCCGCTACACGGACCATCCGCCCGACCTGGAGGCCCACCTCGCGGAACGACCGCCGGAATGGGCCGCCGGCATCACGGGCGTGCCGGCCGACACCATCCGCGCCTTCGCCCGCGCCTGGGGCGCCACCGGGCGCGCCTTCCTGCGCATCGGCTACGGCCTGACGCGCCAGCGCAACGGTGCCGCCAACGTCCACGCCATCAGCGCCCTGCCCGCCGTCACCGGGGCCTGGCAGTACCCGGGCGGCGGCGCCCTGAGCGGCCTGTCCGACACTTTCGCGCCGCACCTGGACAAGCGCTTCCTCCTGGGCCTGGACGAGGTGACGCCCGCCACCCGCGTGCTGGACATGTGCCGGCTGGGCACCGTCCTGGCGGGCGACGCCGACGCCCTGGACGGCGGCCCGCCGGTGGCGGCCCTTGTCGTGCAGAACGCCAACCCCGCCGTGACGGCCCCGGCGAGTCTCCGGGTGCGCGACGGCCTGCGCCGGGACGATCTCTTCACGGTGGTCCACGAGCAGTTCCTGACGGAAACCGCCGCCTTCGCCGACGTGGTGCTGCCCGCCACCACCTTCCTGGAGCACGACGACCTGTACCAGTCCTACGGCCATTCGTTCCTGCAGGCGGGCCCGGCGGTAATCGACCCCGTGGGCGGGGCGGCAGGCAACCACGCCGTCGTCAGCGCCCTGGCGGCGCGGCTGGGCGCCGACCATCCCGCCTTTGCCATGGACGCGGCGGCCGTGGCCGACCGCCTGCTGGCCGACAGCGGCCTGCCCGGCTACGCCGCCCTGGCGGCCGATCACTGGCTGGACCTCACGCCCGACGCGGCGAGCCGCCACTTCCGCGACGGCTTCCCCAACAAAACGGGCGTCTTCCGTTTCGCCGCCGACTGGGCCGCCGCCGGCGCCGACACGGCGGGCCTGCCGCGCCTGCCCGACCATGCGCCGCGCATCGAGGCGGCCGACGAGTCCCGCCCCTTCCGGCTGGTGACGCCGCCGGCGCGGCCCTTCCTCAACACCACCTTCACGGAAACGGCGTCGGCCCGTTCCGCCATGCGCCGCCCCACGGCCCACCTGCACCCCGACGACCTGGCCGCCCTGGGCCTTGCCGAAGGCGACCGGGTGCGTCTGGGCAACGAACGCGCTACGGTGGTGGTGCACGCGGCGGCCGCGGACGGCCCGGCCCGGGGCGTGGTGGCGGTGGAGAGCCCCTGGCCGGCCGCCGATTTCGCCGAGGGCGCCGGCATCAACGCCCTGGTGGGCAGCGACCCGGTGCCGCCGGCGGGCGGCGCGGCCTTTCACGATACGGCCGTGTGGATCGAAGGCGTTTAGGAGGCGTGCCATACCGGATGCCCACGTGCTCGTCACCGGCAACGAGAAGGGCGGGACGGGCAAGTCCACCGTCGCCCTGCACCTCGCCATCGCCCTGCTGGAGCGCGGGCACGAGGTGGGGACCCTGGATCTGGACGCCCGCCAGGCCACCCTCACCCGCTACCTGGAGAACCGGCTGGGCAGCATGGAGAGCCAGGACGTGGCGCTGCCCATGCCCGCCTACGCCGCCATCCGCCCCGACCCCGAGGCCGAGACGGACGACGAGACCCGCCTGGAGACGGCCGTGGAGCGCATGGCCGAGCACTGCGACGTGGTCATCCTGGACACGCCCGGCACCGACACCCCCCTGAGCCGGCGGGCCCACGCCCTGGCCGACACCCTTGTCACGCCCATCAACGACAGCTTCGTGGACCTGGACGTCCTGGCCCGCGTGGACCCCGACACCCTGCGCGTGGAACGCGCCAGCCACTACGCCGCCCTGGTCTACGAGCAGAAGGTGGCGCGCCAGTCGGAACACCGCGGCACCATGGAATGGATCGTCCTGCGCAACCGCGTGGGCGCCCAGGACGCCCGCAACAAGCGCCAGATGGAAAAGGTGCTCAACGAACTGGCGAAGCGCTACCGCTTCCGCCTCGTGGGCGGCCTGGGCGAGCGCGTCATCTACCGCGAGCTTTTCCTGCGCGGCCTGACCCTCATTGACCTGCGCCGTAAGGGCCTCAGATTCAACATGAGCATGTCCCACGTGGCGGCGCGGCAGGAGCTGCGGGCCCTGGTGGAGAGCCTCAACCTGCCGGCCCCGGCCGACTCGGAGCTTCTGTGATGAGCCGCGACAACCTGCCGGAAAAGAGTTCCGACGCGGCCATCGACGCCTTCCTGCAGGAGGCGGCGGCCACGCCGGCGCCGCAACAGGCCGACGCACCCGCCGGCCGCCTGCTCTTCGCCATGGACGCCACCGCCAGCCGCGAGCCCACCTGGGACGCCGCGGCCGAGCTTCAGGCCGAGATGTTCCGGGCCGCCGCGGAGACCGGGCCGCTCGCCGTGCAGCTCGCCTACTACCGGGGCTTCGGCGAATTCAAGGCGACGCCCTGGCTCACCGACCCCGATACCGTGGTCCGGCGCATGGGCGAGGTGCGCTGCCGCGCCGGGCTCACCCGCATCGCCCGCGTGCTCGACCACGCCCTCCACGAGGCCCGGCAGCAGCCCGTGCACGCCCTGGTCTTCGTGGGCGACTGCATGGAGGAGGACGCCGACGCCCTGGGCGAGCTGGCCGGGCAGCTCGGCCTCCTGAACGTGCCCGCCTTCCTCTTCCACGAGGGCAACGACCCCGACGCCGCCCGCACCTTCCCCCACCTGGCCCACCTCACGGGTGGCGCCTGCCTGTCCTTCGACCGGAGCAGCCCCGACGCCCTGCGCGACCTGCTCACCGCCGTGGCCGTCTACGCCACCGGCGGGCCGCGCGCCCTGGCCCACCGCGCCGAGCGCGTGGGCGGCGCGGCGAAACGGCTCACCCATCAGGTGGGCCCGGGCGCATGATTGCCTGGTTCCTCCTGGGTGTCGGCCTTCTGGTGGCGGGCCTTCTGCTGATGAACTGGTTCGCCAACGCCCCGCCGCGCAGCGTGCTGCGCTTTTGCGGCTGGACCCTGGGCGCCCTGGTGCTTGTGCTGGTGATCTTTCTGGGCGTCACCGGCCGGCTGGGCTGGGCCCTTGCCGGACTGGCGGGGCTGGCGCCCGTGTTCGGCCGACTCCTGCGCGCCCTGCCGTGGCCCGGGAAAAGCGCCGGGGCGGGTGGCGGCAACGACGGCGGGGCCCGGCGCACCTCCACCGTCAACTCCGTCTACCTGCGCATGACCCTGGACCACGTCGCGGGCACCATGGAGGGCGAGGTGCTGAAGGGCGCCCACGCCGGCAAGGCCCTCAAGGACCTGGACGATGCGGCCCTCTTCGCCCTCCTGGACACCTGCCGCGCCGAGGACCCGTCGGGCGTGCGGCTCCTGGAAACCTGGCTCGACCGCAACCGGGGGCCGGAATGGCGCCAGGCGGAACAGGGGCGGCGCGCCGGGAGCGAGGGCGGCGGGCCGCGCGCCACCATGACCCTGGAGGAAGCGCGCGCCATCCTGGGCGTCGCCGAGGATGCCGACGCCGACGCCATCAAGGCCGCCCACCGGAAGCTCATGCAGCGCCTGCACCCGGACCACGGCGGCACCGACTACCTGGCGGGGCGTATCAATCTGGCGCGGCAGGTGCTTCTGGGCGAGGCGTGATCCGCCTTGCCGTGGCCGTTCGGCCTGTGGCAGAACCGATCCCGACCGGCACCCGCAACGGGCGTTTCAAGGGGGACCCGCCATGACCCACGCCGTCCGCAAGGCCGTCTTCCCGGTGGCCGGACTCGGCACCCGCTTCCTGCCCGCCACCAAGGCCATCGCCAAGGAGATGCTGCCGGTGGTGGACAAGCCGCTCATCCAGTACGCCGTGGAGGAGGCCGTCAACGCGGGCATCGAGTACGTCATCTTCGTCACCGGCCGGGGCAAGTCCGTCCTCATGGACCATTTCGACCATGCCCCGGAGCTGGAGAGCATGCTGCGCGACAAGCGCAAGAGCAAGGCGCTGGAGGAAATCACCCGGTCCATGCCCGAGGCGGGGCGGGTGCTGTCGGTGCGCCAGCAGGAGCCGCTGGGGCTGGGCCACGCCGTGTGGTGCGCCCGCGCCTTCGTCGGCGAGGAGCCCTTTGCCGTTATCCTGCCGGACGACCTCATCCTGGGCGACCAGCCGGCCATCGGCCAGCTCATGGACGCCCACGACCGCGTGGGCGGCAACGTCGTCGCCGTCGAGGAGGTGCCCGACGACCGCACCCATCAGTACGGCATCCTGGACATCGACAACGAGACCGACGGCCTGTCGCGCGCCCGCGGCCTGGTGGAGAAGCCCAAGCCCGACATGGCCCCCTCCACCCGCGCCATCATCGGCCGCTACGTGCTGGACCCGCGCATCTTCGACTACCTGGAGACCCAGGAGCGCGGCTCGGGCGGCGAGGTCCAGCTCACGGACGCCCTCAACCGCATGATCCCCGAGGCGCCCTTCCACGGCCTGAACCTCGCCGGCCGGCGCTACGACTGCGGCGACAAGGTGGGCTTCCTGGAGGCGAATCTGGCCTTCTCCCTGCACCATCCCGAGCTCGGGGAGCGGACGAAGGCCATGCTGGAAAGCTACGTGAAGGGGGGCTGAGCCCGGCCCCCGCCTGCCGACGCGCCTGTTCCCGGCGCAGCCGGGCCGACGCGTTTTCCGTTCAACCTGGATTCCGCAGTTGGCATCGGTAGGCTCTCGGCCCCCGTCATCCCGGACGCTTATGCGGCGGCGCGTTGCCGGCGCATAAGCGATCCGGGATCTGTTTAAGCCGGGTACGGGCGTTCTGGTGGCGCTCGTACGGGGATGAGATCCTCGATCGGGGTCGAGGACAGGAGATTCCGGATAAGCTTCGGCCGCGCGTAGCGCGCCCGAAGCTTTCCGGAATGACGTCTTATGGTTTTGGCGCTGGCTACCAAGTTGCCAACGGCCGGATCGAGGTTAATATCCGCGACCTTATGCCTTGGTTTAAGCCAAATACGCCACATTCTTTTTTTACGATATATTCTTATACTCCCAGAAATGTTGCCACCAATCCGAAGCCGTGCCAGTTTTTTGGCCGATGCGGGTTGCCAGCTTCCCGGGAGGGGCGTCGGCATGGCCGGACCCGGCGTTCGGCGCAAGGGGCGCCGCTTCTTCCGGTCCGGCCGCCAGCCATCATGGGGCCGTCATGCGTATTCTTCTGGTCAGCGGGCACGGCCCGTTGCGTTCCGCCCTGGCCCGCCACTTCGACGGCCTCGACACCGTGCAGACCGTGCTGGAGGCGGAAGACACGGGGAACGCCGTGACCATCCTGGCGGGCGATCCCACCATCGACGTGGTCGTCCTTCAGGAAGCCGAGGTGGAAGAGGCCTGGGGCAGCCTGTTGTCGCGGCTGCACGCGGCCGGCCCGCGCGCCCGGATCATCGTCTTCGGGCGGGGAAACAACGCGGCGGCCGCCCGCCACATCCTGGCCAGCGGCGCCGACGGCTATCTGCCCGGCACGGTGACGGAGGCCGTCATGCCCCACGTGCTGCCCCTCGTCGCCGCGGGGGCCGCGTACGTCCCGCGCGAGGCCGGGGCCGGGGCCCCGTCCGCCGCGCCCGATCCGCCCGCGCCGCCCGTCGTCCTGTCGCCACGGCGCCGCCAGGTCCTGGAAAAACTGGCGGCCGGCCGCTCCAACAAGCAGATCGCCCACGACCTCGACCTGGCCCACGGCACCGTGAAGATGCACGTGGTGGCGCTGTTGCGCGAGCTGAACGCCACCAACCGCACCGAGGCCGTGGCCCGCGCGCGGGCGGCGGGCCTCCTGGGCACGTAAGGGAGCCGTTATCCCGCGAACAGCCCCGCGCCCGCCCGCCAGCCGGCGAGCACCGCGTCCAGGGCGGTGAAGGCGCCCGGCCAGTCGCCCGGCGCCGGCTGGCGCACCAGGCGCACCGACGGATACCACGGCGTCGCCGGCCCCGCCGTCTCCCAGCGCCAGTCGGCCCCCGCCAGCATGAGCCCCACGGCGGGCACGCCCAGCGCCCCGGCCAGGTGCAACGGCGCCGAGTCCACCGCCACCACCAGGTCCAGGGCGCCCATGACGGCCGCCGTGTCGGCGAAATCGCGCAGGGCCCCGCCCAGGAAGGTCACGTCGGCGGCGCCCGCCGCCTCCGCCACGCGCCCGCCCTTCTGGAGACTCACCAGGGCCACCCCGTGCCGGCGCAGGACGTCGGCCAGGGGCCGGAAGGCGCAGCCGCGGTCGCGCGGCCGGCGGCGGCCGCCCCACACCATCCCCACGCGCGGCGCGTCGGCGGCCGGCACGGGCGGCGCGTCCGCCGCCGGGCTGAGAATGGCCGGATCGGGCGGCGGCACGGCGTCGCGGGTCACGTCCAGCCATTGCGCCAGGGTCATCAGGGGCACCTGACAGGCCGCGTCGGGCGGCGGGTCTTCCAGCGGGCGCACCGTGCCCACCCCGGGAATGCCGGCGAAAAGGCGGTGCAGGGCGTCGCTGCACGACAGGCTCACGGGCGCGCCGGCGGCGCGCGCGGCGGCGGGGACGAAACGGCTGAACTGGATGTGATCGCCGAAGCCTTCCTCGCCGCGCACCCACAGCCGGCCGCCCTGGACCGGCCCGCCGTCCCAGGGGGGCAGGTCGATGCGCCGGTAGCGGCCGGCGTAGTGGGGATTGCGCCAGCGCCACGCCCATTCGGCGAAGCCCGCCCGGTAGTCGCCCAGGCCCAGGCTGGCCAGGGCGCGGTGGCAGTGCGCCGGGGCGTCGTCGGGCGCGCGCGCCAGGGCGGCGTCGGCATGATCCCGCGCCGCCTCGAACGCCCCCAGGTGGATGAGCGCGCCCGCCAGATTGGCCGACAGCACGGCATCGTCCGGCCGCGCCACCAGGGCGTCGCGCAGGCAGGCGGCGGCCGCTTCCGGCGCGCCGGCGGCCAGCCGCATCACGCCCAGGGCATTGAGCCGGTCGGGGGCGGCCGCCGCCTCCGGTGCGTCCTCCAGCACGGCCGCACCTTCCGCCGGCCGGTCCAGGGCGTGCAGCACCCACGCCAGATCGAGGGCCGCCGGCGGCCGCGCATGGGCCGCCCGCCGCAGGGGCGCCTCCGCTTCCGCGGCGCGGCCCGCCCGGCGCAGCAGATGGCCCAGCAGGGCGTCCAGGTCGGGATCGTCGTCCGTCACGCCGGCGCGCGCTCGCTCGGCGTGGGCCAGGGCCTCCGCCTCGGCGCCGGCGGCGGCCGCCACCACGGCGGCCAGGTGCCGCACCGCCGGATCGTCCGGCGCCGCCGCCACCATGTCGGGGCACAGGGCGTGGGCGCTGTCGATGAAGCCGGCCCGGTAGTGCCGGGCCACGGCGCGGGCCAGCCCCGTCATGGCGGGGCCGTGTGATGATGGGTGGGCGGCCCGTCGCACCAGGCGCGCCACATGTGGCGGTAGGCGGCCTCCACGTCGCGGGCGAAGCCGGCCTCGTCCACGAGGGCCGACCCTTCCAGCCGCCGCCGCAGCCCCGCCCGCACGTCGGCCAGGCGTGCCGTGTCCGTGGCCAGGGCCGCCGCCGTCGCCACGTAGCCCTCGAAGTCCGTGGCCACCAGGGTGTCGGCGAGCCCCACGGCGTGCAGCAGGCTCAGCCCCACGCGGCTGCGGTGGCCCTCGCCCGCCCGCGTCACCACGGGCACCCCGGCCCACAGCGCCTCGCAGGTGGTGGTGGTGCCGGCGTAGGGAAAGGTGTCCAGGGCCACATCCACCAGGCCGTAGACCTTCAGGTGGTCGGCCAGGTTGCGCACGAAGGGCAGGCATTCCACGCGCTCGCGCGCCACGCCGCGCCGGGCCAGGGCGTCGCGGATGGCGTCGGCCACCACCTGTTCGGCCACCTGCGCCCCCTTGAGGAGCAGCCGGCTGTCGGGCACCCGGGCCAGGATGGCGGCCCAGGCGTCCAGGGTGGCATCGCTGATCTTGGCGGCGTTGTTGAAGGAGCCGAAGGTGACGTAGCCGGCGGCGCGGCCGGGCGGCGCCGGAAAGGGGTCGGCGTCGGCCAGGGGGCGGTAGCAGTGGAAGGCCCTCGGCAGGCGGTAGAGGGTTTCCGCGGCCCGGCGGTCGGCGGCGCCGGGCGGATCGGCGCGGGCATCGGTAAGGCGCCAGTCGATGCAGGACAGGCCGGAGGTGTTGGGGTAGCCCAGGTATTCCACCTGCACCGGGGCCGGCTTCAGGGCCATGACGTCCAGCCGGTTGTCGCTGGTGTGGCCGTTGAGGTGCACCAGGACGTCGATGCCGTCGTCCCGCACCTGTTCCGCCACCTCGGCGCCCGACAGGCCGCGCACGGCCCGCCAGGCGTCGCACCGGGCGCGCAGGGTTTCCGTGAGGTCGTCCGTGGCGGGCGGGCAGGCGTAGCCGTGGACCGTCACCGCCGCCGGATCGTGGTTGGCCAGGAGGGGCAGCAGGAAAAAGGCCACCGGATGGCGGCGGTAGTCGGCCGACAGGTAGCCCACGCGCAGCGGCCGGTCCGGATCGGCGGTGTTGGTGTGGGGCCGCCGCGAATCGGGGCCCGTGATGGCGAAACGCCGGGCGTAGGCGCGATGCTCGTCGGCCAGCCGGTCCTCGTCGCGGTCGTCGAGATAGTGCTGGCCGAACAGGTAGTTGCTGAAATAGACGGCGCCCCCCCGGCCGGCGCGCTCCGCCGCGCGAGCGAACGCGTCCACGGATTCCGCCACCCGCCACAGCCGGTTCAGGGCGATGCCGCGCGTGTTGAGCAGGACCGGGTCGGGCCGGTCGCCCGCCACGTCCAGGCCGCGATCGGCCCACGCCAGGGTCTCGGTGAAGGCGTTGCGGGCGTAGGCGGCATTGGCCAGGCCGATGTGGGCGCGCTGGTTGGCCGGATCGTGGCGCAGGGCCTCGTGCAGGACCTCTTCCGCCTCGGGCCCCCGCCGGGCCGTCAAGAGCGCGTTGCCCAGGTCGCACCAGGCCTCCGCCCGGTCGGGCCAGCGGCGGGTCAGCTCGCGCGCCTCGGCCACCGCGTCCTCGCCGCGCGCCAGGTCGATGAGCAGGTTGCACAGGTTGGCCCGCACGTCCGCGCGCTCCGGCGCCAGGGCCACCGCCTCGCGCAGCGCCGTCTCGGCGGCGTGCCGGCGGCCCAGGCCCTGGCGCATCCGGGCCAGATTGTTCCACACCATGAAGCGATCGGGGAAGCCGTCCGTGGCATCGGCCAGCAGGGCTTCCGCCTCGGCGATACGGTCCTGGTCCCACAGGGCGTTGCTCAGGTTGACGATGGCGGCGGGAAGCGCCCTGACCGCCAGCACGGCCCGGAAGTCCGCTTCCCCTTCCGCCGGCCGCCCGGTATCGCGGTAGACCAGACCGCGGTTGTTCAGGGCCTCCACCATGCCGGGCCGGGCGGCCAGGGCGGCGGTGTAGGCGGCCAGGGCCCCTTCCGTGTCCCCGCCGTCACGCCGGCGGTTGCCGAGCGCCCACCAGACACCGGCATCGTCCGGCAGGCGCTGCGCCGTGGCTTCCAGGAGCGTGCGGGCCGCCGCCGGCCGGCCGGCGGCGTCCAGGGCGCGCGCCAGGGCATCGGCGGTGGCGGCGTCCGCCGGCGCGCCGTCGGTGGCGCGACACAAGGTCGCGGCGGCGTGACGCGGCCGGCCCGCCGCCAGCCACGCCGCCCCCAGGCGGCGCCCGGCGTCGGGGTCGCGGGGGCGGGCCCGCCGGGCGGGGCGCAGGTAGCCCACGGCCTCGGCCGGCCGGTCGGCGCGCAGGCACGCCGTGCCGGCCACGGCCAGGGCGTCGGGATCGTCGGGCTGGCTGGCGAGCTGGGTGCGGACGAACAGGAGGGCCGTTTCGCCATCGCCGGCCGCCAGATAGGCGGCCGCCTTGGCGACAAGGCCGGCCGCCGGCCGCGGCGGCGGGGCCAGGGGATCGACGGGCATGGTGCCGGTGGACCGTGCCGCGGCCTAGATGGCGTCGGGCGGGCGCTGCGGCGCTTGCTCCGTCTCCTGATCCGTGTCCGGGCCCGAGCGCAGCCCCACCGCCAGATTGCGGTTGATCTCGATGAGGCCGTCCAGGATCGCGCGGTTCCCCTCGGCCAGGGCGGTGGAGACCTGTTTGTCGACGAAAAGCGACAGGCTCATGATGTTGGCCTTGAGCTGGTTGGGCAGCTCGTTGGCCGGCTCCGTGAGGTCGGCCTGGATGATGGTCCACAGGAGGTGGTTGAAGCGCAGCGCCTCGTTGAATTTCTCGTCATCCTCGGGCGCCCGTTTGGCGTTTTCCATGAGTTCGGCGGCCTTCATGAACGCCTGGGCTTCCGTCTCGCGGGCCGACGACGCGGCCGCCCCCTTCTGGGCGCTCTCGTAGGCCTTGAGTTTATCCATGCTCATCGTTCAGCACCCTAGCCTCGTAGTCCACCAGCTTGCGACACGCCTTCAGGGCCCGGTAGTGATCCCCCTCGATGATCCGCTCCGAAACGTCCATCAGGAGGTTGAGGGCCTTCGTCTCCACGTTCATGGCGATGAGCTGCCGGAGAAGATGGAAGTATGCCTCATGGTACTTCCGTTCGTGCTCCTGGTCCAGGTACATCTTGAGGATGGTGGCGTAGAGTTTCTTGGCCGGCGTATCCGCCTCTTCCTCGGTGATGATGTCCTTGTCCCGGACAATGGGCACCTTGTTCAGGACGAGAACCTTGGCCGTCTGTTCCACGCACTGGAGCACTGCGGGGCCCAGGAGCAGTTTCTCCCCGGGCCTCAGGGTCAGCTTGAGCGCCATACCGGGCCGTTGTCCTCGCTGTTTTCCCGGCGCAAGAACCACCGCCACACGGCGCGGGCGGTCCCCGCCATCCCTTCCGGTGTGCTATCCTACACCCGCGATTCCAGGCGCGCAATCGGTTAAGACCGCGTGAAGGCGCGCGCCGCCCCGGCACGAGAGGCCCGCATGAAACTCGTCTTCAACCACCTCCCCAAGTGCGGCGGCATGTCCGTGACCGAAGCCCTGGCGGGCGTTTTCGGCAACGCCGTGGGGCGGTACCAGGGCCACGACTGGGATCGCCTGCGGGCCCTTCTGGACGATCCCGACGTACCCGCCATCGCCGCCCACCTTCCGCCGCCCGTCCCCGACGACGTCCGGGCCGCCCTGTTCGCCCCCGACACGGTGCTCATCACCGTGGTGCGCGACCCCGTGGCGCGGCTGCAATCCCTCTACAGCCACTACCGGGCGGCGGGGCCCGCCAACCACGTTTGCCGCCAGGGCAGCCTGTCCGCCATCCTGGACCATCCGGAACTGGATTTCTACGAGCGCTCTTCCCAGAGCGAACAGATCGCCCTGCGCCGGGGCATCCGTCGGGCGGACCCCGTGCTCACCACCCTCGCCCACCACTACGCCGTCATCGCCCCCCTGGAGAATCTGGGCAGCCTCCTTCAGATCCTGCACGAGCACGGCCTTTGCCGGGACCCCCGGCCGCCCCACAGCAACCGCAGCCAGAGCCACGCGGGGCGCGCGCTCACGGCGGAGGAAGCGGCCCGGGTGCGGCGGCGCTGCGCCCTCGACACCGCCCTGCACCGCCATGTCCTGGGGTGCGGCTGCCTGACGAACCCGCCGCTCATGGAACGCCTGCATCGGGTTCGCCTTCCGGACGCCGAGAATGCCGCCCGGGCGGGTGGGGGTTGAACCACCCCGTCCGGGTAGTAGCGCACCCCCCGGGGCCCTGCTAGGGTGCCGTCCCAGCCAAGAACACATGGACGGGGCCGCCCCGTCCGATTTCCGAACAGCCCGCGCGCTGAAGGGGATCAAGACAGATCGGAGGAAACCCATGGCAGTACGCGTCGCGATCAACGGGTTCGGCCGCATCGGCCGGCTGACGCTGCGCACGCTCATCGAGCAGAACCGCAACGACGTCGAGGTGGTCGCCATCAACGACCTGGGCTCGGCGGAAGCCAACGCCCACCTGCTCAAGTACGACACCGTGCACGGCCACCTCGGGCAGGACGTCAAGGTGGAAGGCGACACCATGACCGTCGCCGGCCGGCAGATCAAAGTGCTGGCCGAGAAGGACCCGACCCAGCTGCCCTGGGGCGACATGGGCGTGGACGTGGTCATGGAGTGCACCGGCATCTTCGCCGACCGCGACAAGGCCCAGGTGCACCTGGACGCCGGCGCCAAGCGTGTGCTCGTCTCCGCGCCGGCCAAGGGCGCCGACCTGACGGTGGTGTACGGCGTCAACCACGACCAGCTCAAGCCGGAGCACAAGGTGGTCTCCAACGCCTCCTGCACCACCAACTGCCTGGCCCCGGTGGCCTATGCGGCGCACAAGACCATCGGCATCGAGCACGGCTACATGACCACCATTCACTCCTACACGGGGGACCAGAACACGGTGGACAGCCTGCACAAGGACCTGCGCCGCGCCCGCGCCGCCGGCCTGGCCCAGATTCCCACCTCCACCGGCGCCGCCCGCGCCGTGGGGCTGGTGATGCCGGAGCTGGACGGCAAGCTGGACGGCATGGCCATCCGGGTGCCCACGCCCAACGTGTCGCACATCGACT
>CAJXLG010000032.1 GCA_913055885.1 uncultured Rhodospirillales bacterium | reverse complement strand
AAAAAGGTCTCGTCGACATCCACGAAAACGGGCGTGGCGCCGGTAAGGGAAACCGCCTCCGCCGTCGCCGTGAACGTCCACGATGGCACGAAAACAGCATCGCCCGGGCCGACACCCAGCGCCAACATGGGCAGCCACAGGGCGTCCGTGCCGCTGGAACAGGCGACAACGTGGTTGACACCGCAGAAATCCGCCAGCCGCTGCTCCAGTTCGTGCACCTCCGGGCCCATGATGTAGACGCCATGGTCCAAGACGGCCCGCAGGCGTTCTTCCAGCCGGTCGCGAATGCGAGCCTGTTGCGTTTTGAGGTCAAGAAAGGGGATGGCGTCGGGGGAATCAGACATTGACGTGTGCGGTCCGGAGTCAGGGGTTGGCGTCTCGAGTCGCGGCAGACCGGGGCGCGATCGTACGCCGCGGAGCCGGTCGGGCGGGCCCGGCCAGCCTGCAAAAGCCAAGCTCAGCATATATCGGGCGGAGGGTGGGTCAAGAGCATTCTGCCCTGGTCCGGCCTGGGGCCTCCCCGGACTTGACCCGGTTTCGTGGACACCCGATCGTTTTGACGGAGGAGGTCCACGATGCCGCGACGCAAGACATCATACCCCCGGGATTTTTCGGGAACAGGTCCATCGCCCCGGGCCGGGCAGGGCGAAAACCGGAAGATCTGGCGAAGCGTTCGAGCCGACCAGCGCGACATCCGGAATTGGCTCCGGCGTGCAGACGGCGACAACGGCCAGGGTACTGAAGCTGGCGCCGGAGAAGATGGGGAACTGCGCCGCCTGCGCCATGAAAATCGGCAGCTTCGCCAGGAGCGGGATATTCTTGAGGCCCACCCGGTTTCCTGAGACACGCGATTCTGGAAGGAGCGGATCAGGCGCCGGGGGAAGCGATGCGATGTGACGAGGCGATGAAGACCGAGGAGGCGGCGCCGGGCCGGGGGACGGGTTCCAGGAATGGCCCGCGGCCGCCCGGGCGTGTTGAAGGCGTCCACAGGGACGCCGGAGCGCTCAGAACGCGGCTTCCTGCCATGCCTGGAACATGAGGATGTCCCAGATCAGGTACTGCCAGTTGTGCGTTCCTTCCAGATGCTCCCGCCAGCGGGCCCGGACCGGCCCCGGATCAAAAAATCCTTCGTGACGCAGGCGGTTCTCGTCCAGAAGGGCTTCCGCCCAGTCCCGCAACGGGCCGCGCAGCCAGTCGCCGATGGGCACCCCGAACCCCATCTTGGGCCGCTCGAACAGATGGCGCGGCACGTGGCGCGCCAGGACTTCCCGCATCAGCCATTTCCCCTTCCCCTGGCGGATGAGCAGATCACGCGGCAGGGCCCAGGCATGTTCCACGACGCGGTGGTCGAGAAGGGGAACCCGCGCCTCCAGCGAGGCCCCCATGCTCGCCCGGTCCACCTTGGTCAGGATGTCGTCGGGCAGGTAGGTCATGGTGTCGAGGAACTGCATGCGGTCGGTGAAGTCCGGCACGTCGTCCGCGATCGTGGGATCCCGCAGCGGTGTCGGGGGCTCCGCCCCGTCCCGTACCACGGCGGCCGGATCGGGCCAGTGCGACACCATGGCCTGGTAAAAGGCGTCGGGGCACCGGGCATCGAGCGTGCGCGCCAGCTTGTGCAGGCGGTCGCCGAAATGGGCGGGGCGCCACCGCCACGGGATGGCGCGGGCCAGGGCTGTCAGGCGGTGGGGTGGTGTGCTCAGGGCCAGCCGGGCGAAAGCGCGGCGGGCCGGACGCGGCACCCGCCGGATCGCGTCCCAGAACTGGTTGCCGGTGAAATACCGGGTATAGCCGGCGAACAGCTCGTCCCCGCCATCCCCGGACAGGGCCACGGTGACATGCCGGCGTGTCAGGGCCGACAGCAGATGGGTGGGGATCTGGGAGGAATCGGAGAACGGTTCGTCCCACCAGCGCGGCAGGTCGGGGATGATGTCCCGCGCATCCCGGGGCGAGACATAGAACTCGGTGTGCTCGGTTCCCAGGTGCCCCGCCACCGCCTTGGCGTGTTCCGCCTCATTGAAGCCCTGTTCCCGGAAGCCCACGGAAAAGGTCTTCACGGGCCGGTCGCTCTGCGCCTGCATGAGGGCGGCCACCGTGGCGGAATCGATGCCCCCGGACAGGAAAGCCCCCAGGGGGACGTCCGCCACCATGCGCCGGCCGACGGCGTCGTGGAGGAGGTTTTCCAGGCCGGTCACGGCGGCGCCCGGCTCCCGGGCGCCGGGCGCCGGGCGTGGCTGCCGCGCGAGGGACCGCATGTCCCAGTAACAACGTTCCTCGGGCTCGGCGTCGGGGGCCAGGACGACCAGGTGGCCGGGACGCACCTTGCGGACCCCGGCGTAAATGCTCAGGGGCGCCATGACGTAGTTGTGCCGCAACAGGCAGGTCAGGGCATCGCGGTCCACGCGCGGCGTCCAGCCGGGATGCGCCCGCAGGGCCGCCGGCTGCGAGCCGAACACCGTCAGGGCCCCGAAACAGCCCCAGTAGAGCGGCTTGATGCCCAGACGGTCGCGCCCCAGGGTGAGGGTCCGGGTCTTGCGGTCCCAGACGGCGAAGGCGAACATGCCGTTGAAGCGCTGGACCGCCGCTTCCACGCCCCAGGCCTCGCAGGCCTCGAGCACCACTTCGCTGTCCGAATGGCCCCGGAACGGACCACAGCCCAGGGCTTCCAGTTCGCGGCGAAGTGCCTCGAAATTGTAGACCTCGCCGTTGTAGGCGAGAACGAAACGGCCGCTCGCCGACACCATGGGCTGGTGCCCGGCCGGTGACAGATCGACGATGGACAGCCGCTGATGCCCCAGGGCGATGCCCGCCGAGGCATCCGCCCAGGTGCCGCGGTCATCCGGGCCGCGATGGTGGAGCCTTTGGGCCATGGCCGCCACCGTGGCCAGGGCATCCGCCTCCGCGGTTTCGGCACGCCGGTCGAGAAAGCCCGCCACACCGCACATCGGGCCACACCACCTCCGCGATAAGGGCCGTTCCGGGGCCGGCGCGGGGCGTGCCGGCCGAAAAGGCTGGACCACCAAGTGTTTCCGCGGTCCGTTGCCGATGCGGCCGACGCTGCCACACGTGGCGCAAAAAAAGCCATATCAATCTCCGGCCAGGACCTCGCGGTAGAGATCCTCGAAAGCGGCCACCGTGCTTTCCAGGGACCAGTTGGCGGTGATGCGCTGCCGCGCCGCCTGGCCGCGTCGCGCCCGTTCGGCTTCCGTTTCGCCAAGCATGGCCACCATGGCGTCGGCCAGGGCATCGGCATCCCCGGGCGGGACCACACGCCCCGTCTCTCCCACGATGTGCGCCGCGTCCCCGACGTCGGTAACCACCGCCGGCACGCCGCAGGCCATGGCCTCCGCCACGACATTGGGGAACCCCTCTCCGTACAGAGACGGCAGCACCAACAGGTCCAGCCCGGCCATCAGGCGCGGAACGTCGGCGTGTTCCCCCAGGGCATGGAGCCGGCCGGCCAGGGCCGGCGGGGCGGTCCGGACCTCCGGCGCCTCGGCCGTCACACCGCGCCCGGCCAGGACGAAAACCGGGGCCGGCATGCGCCCGGCCACCCGGCCGGCCGCCTCCAGGAAGGTGGCATGGTCCTTCATGGGGTCCCGCCGGGCCACCACGCCCACCACCGGTGCGCCTTCCCCGACCCCGAGTTGCCTGCGCACGGTCGCCCGCGCCCGCGGGTCGGGTCGGTAGGCGGCGACATCGACGCCGTTGGGGATGATCCGCCAGCGGCGCGGCCGGTAGCCCAGGGCCACGTGGCGTTCCCGGCCCGCCTCGGCGTTGGCGACGACCATGTCCGGCCACCCGGAAAGCCGGGCCAGCAGCCGCACCACAAGGGCCGTGCTGGCGGCGTAGCGCTGAAAGTCCATGTCGGAGCAGCGCACGGACCAGAGGAGCGACGGGCCGCCCGCCAGGGCCGCCGCCAGGGTTCCCACAAGATCGGCGTGATAGAGCCAGGTCTGCACCACGTCCGGCCGCAGCCGTCGCAGCCACACGGCCAGACGCGCAACGCTCAGGGGCAGGCCCGCGGCGCCCGACAGCCCGAGCGCCCACACCGGCACGCCCGCCGCCCTCATGGCTTCGGCCTGGCGGCCCTGCCCGATGAGGGCGATGACGTGATGATCGAAACGGGCACCGTGGGACGCGGCGACCAGGCGCGCCAGCATGCGCTCGGCACCGCCGGTATCCAGATCGGTGATAATATGGACGATGCGCGGCATGGCTGCTCTGCCCGGCCTCCTTTTGCCCGTCGGCCCCGCCCCCCGCGTGGCGGACGACACCCCGGGGCGGCACCGGGGTCCCCTTGTACCCCCGAGCCCGCTCCGTTGTCAGGCCCGCCGAACGGCCTGCCGGGAACCGTGATGACGAAGACCGGGTCCCCGTCGCGCGCCCCCGCGACGCTCCGCCTTGTGGGGCCGCTTACTGCCCGCCGGCGGGGCCGATGGGCGTCTGGCGGCCCAGGGCGCGCGCCAGGAGCATGTACACCTTGCCCACGTCGGCGGAGAAGAAGATGGAGGCCAGGAGGTCCGCCCGGTCGCTCTTGCGCGCCCGTTCCAGGAGGCTGTCGAACTCCTCCAGGTAGGTGTTGACGTATTCCCGGAACTCCTCGTCCTCCTGATAGCGCCGGCGCACCTCGGACAGGGGCTGGCGGTCCATGACGCGGTGGACGAGGCGCGAGAAGACGCCGCGGTCGCCCGCCTCGTAGCGCCGCCAGCCGTCGTCGTCGATGGTCACCGGGTAGGTGCGCGCGATGTCCACGGAAAGCGACTGCAGCCGCTCCGTGATGCGCGCCGCGTGGCGCAGGAAGCCGTCCAGGCTCACCTCCTCGCGCACCTGGTTCAGGCTCTGGGCCTCCTGGGCGGCCTCGCGCGCCGATTCCTTCAGGCGGTCGGCGTGCTCGCGGAAGTTCTCCACGGTCTGCTCGCCGGTGCCCTGCACCTCGCGCGTGGTCTCCAGCAGGTCGCGCGCCGCGTGGCCCATGCTCTCGCCGGCCTCCAGCAGCCGGCCGCGGCTGCTGTTGAACAGGTCCTCCACCTCCAGGGCGCGGCGCCGGAACTGGTCGCCCATCTCCTGGGTGCGGTCCATGACGGAATCGGACACCAGGGTAAGCTCGTGGGCGCCGCGGCGCAGCGCCTGGTTCACCCCGTCGAGGCGCATGCCCGAGGTCTCGGCCACCTCGCGCACCTGCTCCGAGCCGTGGCGCAGGCTCTCGCTCAGGTCGGTGATCTGGTTGACCGCCTGGTCCGCCACGTCGTTCAGGGAGCGGGCGTGGTCCTGGAGGAGGTTGCCCACGCCCGTGATGAGGGTGCTCGTCTCCTCGGCGATGCGCTGCATGGCGCGCTGCTGGTTGTCCAGGGTCTCGCCGAACTGGCCCACGCGGCTCTCGGCGTCCCGGGTGATCTCGATGACCTGGTCGCGGTGGCCCGTCAGGCGGTCGGCGATGCTCTGGAAGCGGTTCTCCACCGTGTCCATGCTGCTGTTCATCTCGCGCATGCGCTCGCCCAGCACGTCGCCCAGCGCCCGGCCGCGCTCCATGGCGCGCTCCGACACCTCGCTCATGTCGCGGGCGCGCGCCTGGATGGCGTCGCCCACGCTGTTGACCTGCTGGTTGATGCGCTCGCCCACTTCCGACAGGTCGCCGGCATAGCGTTCCAGCGCCTGGCCCACGCCGCGCACGCGCTCCTCGACGTGATCGGAGGCGCTGGAAAGCTGGCGCACCTGCTGTTCCAGGGCCGTCTCGCCCACCTGGGCCTTGGTGCTCACGGCGTCCACGAGCTGCGTAAGCTCGTCGGTCTGCTTGCGCAGGGTGTCGCGGATGTTGTTGGCCTGCCCCTGGATCTCCTCGGCCGTGCGGCGCAGGCCGTCCGCCTGGCCGTCCATGAACTCGCCCACCTCGCGGGCGCGCTTGGTGCTCTCGTCGGCGGCGCTTTCCAGGTTGGCGGCCTGGCGCACGAAGGCCTCGCCCACGTGGTTCACCCGCGTCTCGGCGCGCTCGGCGGCGGTGTCCAGTTCCTGCTGATGGCGGTGGAAGGCGTCGGCGGCCTGGCTCATGCGGTCGGCGGCGTTGTTCACCGCCTCGTGCAGGTCGGTGAGGGTGCGCTGGAAGGTGCTTTCCAGGTCGCCGAAGCGGTCCACCGCCTGCTGCGACGCCCCGCTGAGCTCGCGCACCTGCACGCGCACGGCCTCGGCCGCCGTCTTGACGCGCTCCAGGGCGCGCTCGGTGACCTCGTTCACCTGGTTCGCCTGGCCCTCCAGCACGTCCGACGCCTCGCTGGCGGTGGTGCTGACGCGCTCCGAGAGGGTGTCCAGGGTGCCGGTGACGGTGTTGACGCGCTCCTCCGCCTCGCGGGTGCGGTTCTGCAGCGTGCCCGACGCCGTCTCCAGGCTGTTCACCACGCGGCGGCCGGAAAGCTCCACCTGGGCCAGCCGGTCGCTCACCACGCGGGTGGTCTCGTCCACCACGCGGAAGGCCTTGTCGCCCGCCTCCTGGAGGGCCTCCTGCTGGTGGCGCAGGCGTTCCGCCAGGTCGTCCGTGCGTTCCACCGCCTTGTCCGCGGCGCCGGTGGTGGCCGCCTCCTGGCGGGCCAGGGCCTCCGTGGTCGCCTGCACCTGGCGCAGGACGCGGTCGCTGGTGGTGTTGGTGTTTTCCGCCTGCCGGCTCAGGGTGTCCTCGGCCTCGTCGGCATTGGCGGCGGCCTGACGCGCCGCCTCGGCGATGCCCTCGGCGGCGGCGCGCAGGCGGGATTCCAGGTCGTTCAGCTCGGACACGGCCTGGCGCGCCGGGCTCAGGGCCTCCTCGGCGCGCTCGCGCACGGCGCCCAGGGCGGCGTCCGTCTGCTGCGCCACGGCGTCCCCCTGCTGGCGCAGGCCCTCCATGGCCTCGTCGGCCTGCCGGCGCACGCCGTTCATGGCCTCGTCGGCCGCCCGCACCATGGTGTCGCTCTTGTCGCGCAGGGCCTCCAGGGCGGTGTCGCCGCCGCTCTGCACGTCGGCCACGGCCTTCTCGGCGCGCTTGCGCACGCCGTCCACGATCTCGTCGGCCTCGCCGCGCAGGCGCTTGACGGCGTCCCGGCCCTGGTCGTGCAGGGACTCGCCGGCCGCCTGCACGGCGTTGTCGGCGCGCTCGCGCTCGCTTTCCAGGGTGGCGGCGGCGTGCTGGACGCGCTGTTCCACGGCGTCGGCGGTGTGGTTGAGGCTTTCCTCCTGCGCCTTGAGGCGGGCGATGACGGTGTCCGCGCGGCGGCCGGCGTCGTCGGCGACGCGCCCCAGGCGCTCGGCGTGCGCCGACAGGCTGTCGGTAACGGCGCCCACGCGGCCGTCGCTGCCCTCCAGCGAGCCGGCCACGCGGCCCAGTTCCGTTTCCAGGCGCCGGGCCACGTCGTTCAGGCGGGCACGCCGCTGGAAGACCCCCGCCACCAGCCACAACAGGCCGATGGGCACCGTCACCCCGATGACGAAACCGGCCAGTTCCGCGGGCAGCAGCCGCACCAGATTGCCCCAGCCCACGGAGACGGTCACGTACCACACGGCGAGCAGCAGCCAGACCGCCGTGCCCGCCGCTGCGATGGCGATGAAGGGCACGCCGCGCCGCGCCGGCGTCGCGGGCGTCACGGCGCCGCGGGCGCTGGCGCCGCCGCCGCCCGGTGTTCCGCGCCGCAGGAAGGCGGGCGGCTCCTGCGCCGTGCGCGCCGCCCCGGAAGACGCGGCGGCCGTGTCCCCGCCCGTTCCGTTGCCGTCGTGGCCGCCCCCGGCCTCGGCGGCGGCCTGACGGGTGCTGTCCTCACTCTCGGCCATGGCCCGGCCTCCCAGACGCCTGTTACGCCCCGATTCCGACGGGCGGCACGCCGGGGCCATCGCCCCGGCCGTCGCGGCCGCCCGGCGCTTGTTCGCGCTGAAGTGTGGCTGATATTTTGTTTCGGTATCGTGAACAAAGGGCCACAGGGAGCATCGCCATGACCCGTCGGGTGGATGTCGCCGTCATCGGGGCCGGCACCGCCGCCAATTTCGCCCTGGCGGAGCTGCGCCGCCAGGAGGCGGATTTCGTCCTCATCAACAGCGGGCCGGTGGGCACCACGTGCGCCCGGGTGGGCTGCATGCCCTCCAAGGTGGCCATCCGCATCGGCGAGGACTTCCACACCCGGCACGCTCTCGCCCGCGAGGGCATCACGGGGGGCGACGGCCTGACGCTCGATCCCGACCGGGCCATGGCGCGGGTGCG
Source organism: uncultured Rhodospirillales bacterium (assembly GCA_913055885.1). Taxonomy (GTDB): domain Bacteria; phylum Pseudomonadota; class Alphaproteobacteria; order Rhodospirillales; family CAJXLG01; genus CAJXLG01. The sequence continues at coordinate 8,772 of CAJXLG010000032.1, read as the reverse complement.
CGAAATGCGCGACGGCTTCGTGCGGAAGGTGCTGTCGCGCAGCATCGAGCGCCTGGCCGATCACGAATTCCTGGACGGCCATGCCGCCTTCCAGGGGCCCAACACCCTGTCGGTGGGCGACGAGACCGTGGAGGCCGAACGCATCATCATCGCTACCGGCTCGACGCCCGTGGTGCCCGGGCCGTGGCGCGCCCTGGGCGGGCGCGTGCACACCACGGACGACCTGTTCGAGGCGGCCCGCGTGCCGCGCTCCCTGGCCGTCGTGGGGCTGGGCGCCATCGGCCTGGAGCTGGGGCAGGCCCTGGCGCGCTGGGGCGTGGCCGTGACGGGCGTGGACCAGCTCGAGACCGTCGCCGGCCTCGCCGACCCGGCGGCCCGCGACGCGGCGCTCGCCGCCCTGCGCGAGGACCTCCCCGTCCATCTGGGCAGCGCCGCCGAGCTGTCGGAGGCGGGCGACGGTCTGCGCGTGCGGGCGGGTGACGCCACGGCCGACGTGGAAGCGGTGCTGGCGGCGATGGGCCGCCGCCCGGCCACCGACGGCCTGCACCTGGAGCGCCTGGGCGTCACCCTGGACGCGCGCGGCCTGCCGCCCTTTGATCCGGAAACCCTCCAGGTGGGCGACCTGCCCGTGTTCATCGCGGGCGACGTCACCGGCCGCCGCCAGGTGCTGCACGAGGCGGCGGACGAGGGCCGCATGGCGGGCCACAACGCCCTCCAGGCGCGCCCCCAACGGTTCCGCCGCAAGACGCCCCTGAACCTGGTCTTCACGGACCCGGAAATCGCCGTCGTCGGCACGCCGTGGGAACAGCTTCCGGCGGACGCCGCCGTGGGCACCTTCCACATGGCGGGCGCCGGGCGCGCCGTGGTCATGGGCCGGACCCACGGCGTCCTGCGCGTCTACGGCGACGGTCGCGACGGCCGGCTCCTGGGCGCCACCCTGGTGGGCGCCGGGGCGGAGCACCTGGGCCATCACATGGCCTGGGCGATCGAGCAGGGGCTCACGGTCTTCGACGTGGTGCGCATGCCCTTCTATCATCCGGTGGTGGAGGAGGCCCTGCAGAACGCCCTGATGGATCTGGCGGGGCGGGTGGAAGAGCCGCCGGCGGGCCCCTGGGCCCTCACGCGCCGTTCCGTTTGATCGGGGGAATCAGGGTTGGGCTTGCGGCCCCACTTCCATTATTCTCCGGTCGGACGTGTTTGGGTTTAAAGGGGGCCGTGGCGCCGCGATGGCCAGTGACGACGACATCGACCTGAGCGACATCCCGGAGGCGGAGCTGGAGGGCTTCCTGCGCTTCCGGGAGAAGGTGGACGGCACCAACATCTCCAGCCAGACCCTGCTGGCGACGGACTATCTCAACCACTTCAACGAGATCGTCATGCTCCTGGAGATGATCCCCTCCATGCCGGAGATCATCGAGGAGGCGAAGGCCTGGGAGCCCAGGTCCTATCAGGAGCACTTCCGCGACAGCAGCTTCTCCGACGCCGAGCTGGCGGTGGAGGCCTACGACCACGTCCCCAGCAAGTTCCGCCAGCCCTTCGAGGACGTGGTGGCCACCATGAACAAGCTGGTGCCGCAGAGCCTGGAGCGCATCGACGCCGCCGTGCAGGCGGGCGACACGGATGCCGCCGCGGCCGCCGCCCAGGACGCCACGCAGCGCCTGCACACCCTGATGGAGCGCGCCAGCGCCATCATCCACGGCTCCACCCGCGCCCTGGAACAGGACGAGATCGACAGCCTGCTGGGCTACTGAGCCAGGGGCGATGCCGCCGGATCGGGGGCGTAGCCCAGGCGCGCGCACAGGTCGGCGTAGACCGGGCTCTTGGCGCACGCCAGCACCTCGAACCGGGCCACCTCGCGGCGCGGCCGCCCGGCCACGGTCGCGGAACGGCGGCCGCCGGCGCCCGTCATCCAGTCAACCCGCGCCATGGCCGCCTCCAGCGCCGCCCGGTCCGGCGGCGCGCCCGCCGGGTCCAGCCCCAGCAGGCCGGCCAGGTGGGCAAGGGCCGCCACCGGGTCGTCAACGAAGCTTTCGTAGCGCATCACGGGGCAGTCGGCGAAGGCGTCCAGGAAGGCCGCCAGGGCGTCGAAAACGGCGTCCGGCGCCCCGTCGTGAAGCCCGTTGTCGCGCATGGCAAGATAGACGTCGAGGGGATGGCGGACCGTGGCCACGGGCACCACGGGAAAGCGCTCGGCCAGCAGGCCGCGCAGGCGCGACGCGCGGCGACCATGGGTGAAGAAGTCCGTCTGGGCGTGGTCGCGCACCACCAGGCGGCGGCCGTGCCGCGCCGCCACGCAGCGGCACACGCCCATCTCGTCCAGGAAGTGGCGGTCCAGGGCGGCGCGGTCCGTATCGTCCAGGAGCGCGCCGTAGCCCACCGCCATCTGGCGGAACGGATGGTACAGCCACGCCAGCTCGCGGTCGGGATGGACCTCGCTCAGCACCAGGGCGTCGGCCAGCACCGCCACGGCCCGGGTGAGCAGCGTGCCGCCGCTGTTGGCGAGATGGTGCAGGGTGGCGACGGGGGCTTCGGCGTGCGGCTCCGGTTTCATGGCGGGCCCTCGCTGTGGGCGGGACAAGGATAGCAGGGGCCCCGTGCGGTCGAAAGGGCGCGCCGCCCTTGTCCGCCGGCGCCGGGCGCGCCAGACTCCACGGCCATGGCCCGCATCCGCACCATCGGCTACCAGGGGGCGGGCCTGGACGCCCTCATCGCCACCCTCGGGGCGGCGGGCGTTACCCTGCTCCTGGACGTGCGCGGCGCCCCCGTGTCGCGCAAGCCGGGTTTCTCCAGGAAGGATCTGGCGGCGGCCGTCGAGGCGGCGGGAATCGCCTATGTCCACCTGGCCGGCCTGGGCAATCCGAAGGCCGGAAAGCGGGGCGATCACGCCGAATACGAGCGCATTTTCCGGGCGCAGCTGGCGAGCGACGACGGCCGGGCGGCCCTGGCGCACGCCATGGCCCTGGCCGCCGAGCGGCCGGCGTGCCTCATGTGCTTCGAGGCCCACCCCGCGCACTGCCACCGCACGCTGGTGGCCGGGGCCATGGCGGACGCGGGCGGCTTCACCGTGGAACACCTGACGGTGCGTCCGGAACCGGACCTTTTCGGGCGGGGGGATTCAGAAGGCAATATCCATCAAAAACAATAGCCGAAACAGGCGATTTCCTTCCGGAACAGGGAGGAAACAGTCTCGACGGCCTCTTCCGTATAAAACGAGCGGTAATCATAGGTGCCGCTTTTCTTGACGTGCGGCATGCTGTCGTCCGGGCGGTACAGGCCGATTCGGTCGAGGATCGCGGAAAAGTCCTGGTTCAGGTTTTCGAACCGCCCCACGGCATCGACGGCGATTTCGTCGTTCAGCGTATACATGTCCCAATTGTCGGCGTTGACGTGGGCGAAACGGCGGTCCCTGGGGGGGCGTGTCATGTCTTCCAGGAAATCGGAAAAGCTGAACGCCTCGGTCTCCACATGGCGGCGCCACAGGTAGTCGGAGACGACCCGTTCATAGGGATTGCGCACAAAGCAGAACTTGAAAAACCGATTCCACGCGTCCGGGTCGAAATCCCGGATCTCCCGGGCCGACGGATGCGCCGGGTCGGTGTCGAAGTACGGGCGGAGACGGGTTCCCGTGGCCCTGCTGACCGCCTTCAGGAGCTGGCTGACGGGGATGTGGCTGTCGAAATTGCGGGGAAGCGCCTGCAGGCTCCGCCAGCCCCCGGCCGTGTCGATGAAATCGATCCAGGCCCGGCGGTTCGGGGCAATCCCCTGCCTGACCGCCTCCCGCCAGCCGCCGGTCAGGATGTCGTCGGGGCCCAGGCAGGGGGCAAGCCGGGTCATGATGGAACTTCCGCCGGTCTTGCGGCAATGGATGAAGATGAATTCGTGTTCGTAGCTGATGAGCATCGGGACCGCCTTGTGGTGCATGCCGCCCATGCCGGGCCCCGGGAACAGGCCCCGAAAACCGCCCCGCATCCCACAAGGCTACGGCCGGCGCGGCGCCGGCGCAAGGTGCCCCGGCCCGCTTGATCCCGGCGCCCAACGCACCCATGCTGGCGCCATGGATCCCGTCGCCGACAACAAGGCCCTGGTACTCTTTTCCGGCGGGCAGGACAGCACCGTGTGCCTGGCCTGGGCGCTGGAAGGCTTCGATCATGTGGAGACCATCGGCTTCAGCTACGGCCAGCGGCATGCCGTGGAGATGGAACGCCGGCTCGCCGTGCGCGACGCCCTGCGTGACGGCTTTCCGGGGTGGGCGGCGCGCCTGGGCGACGACCACGTGGTGGACGCGTCGGTGCTGGGCGCCCTGGCGGACACGGCGCTGACGGACGACCGCGCCATCGCCCTGCAGGCGGACGGCCTGCCCAACACCTTCGTGCCGGGCCGCAACCTCGCTTTCTTCACCTTCGCCGCGGCCACGGGCTACCGGCGCGGCCTGAGCCATCTGGTGGGCGGCATGGGGGAGGCGGACTTCTCCGGCTATCCCGACTGCCGCGACGACACCCTGAAGAGCCTTCAGGTGACCCTTGGCCTGGGCATGGGCCGGCGCTTCATTATCCACACGCCACTCATGTGGCGCGACAAGGCGGCCATCTGGGCGCTGTCGCACGACCTGGGCGGCGACGCCTTCGTCGATCTGGTGGTGGAGGCGACCCACACCTGCTACGCGGGCGACCGCGCCACCCGCCATCCCTGGGGCTACGGCTGCGGCGAATGCCCCGCCTGCGAGCTGCGGGCCAGGGGGTGGGAACGCTGGCGCGAGGGTGGCCCGGCGTGACCGGCCGCGTTATCATGGGAGCGTCGCGGATCACCGGAGGCCGGCATGGCGGAAGAAACCGAATCCCTGTTCGATCAGGTGGACGAGGCCGCCGAGGCCGAGGCCCTCGCCGAGGCCGAGGCGGATATCGCGGCGGGGCGGACCATTTCGCATGAGCGGGTTGTGGAATGGGTGCGCTCCTGGGGCACGGACCATGAGCTGCCGCCGCCGGAATGCGACGAAGCGTAACCTGGACGCGGGCAGCGGTGCGCGATCTGCACGGCATTCACGCCTATATTGATCGTTTCAATCCGCACGCTGCCGGGAAAATCCTTGAGCGCCTTGAAGCCGTCGGCAACAGCCTTGGCGAGATGCCGGAACGCGGCCGTCTCACCAACGGGGACAGAGAACTTACCCTCGTTCGCCCCTACATCCTTCGTTACCGCGTCACGCCGGACCGTGTGGTGATCCTGCGCGTCCGGCACGGCGCGCGAAAACGCTGACGGGAGCCGGCATGCCCCTCACCGCCCTCACCGACCGCGTCATCGCCCTTGGGGACGAGGCCCCCGGCGCCATCCTGGGGCGGGGCTTCACGCCGGCGGAAATCCAGGCCTTCCTGTATTACCTGCACGGCGCCCACATGGTGGCCCGCGGCGTGCCGCTGGTGGACGAGCCCTTCCGGGCGTGGGCCGACGGCGTGGCCCTGCCCTCCGTGCACCAGCGGCTGCTGCCGCACGACGGGGCGCCGGTGCCGTTGACGGCACGGCGTTCCGCGCGTTCCGCGCCCGGCGAACACCTGCCGGCCGCCCTTTCCGCCCTTGTTGAGACCACGTGGCAGGGGCTCTATCACGCCATTGCCGGCGGCGGCCTGATGGCCCACCCGTGCCTGACCGGCCACGCCTGGCAGCAGGCGCGCGCCATGCCGGGCCCGTGGCCCGAACAGGGGCCGGCCCTGGACGACGCCGCCATCGCCGAAGACGCCCGCCGCGCCCGCATCGTGCCGCCGGCCGAGGGCGAGGTGGTGGCCTTTCGCCCCGGCGGACCGCCGCCTTCCGCCATCGGGTGAGTTTGCCCTGGAGCCTGGCCGTGCCCTACAGCGTCGCCGCCATCTTCCACACCCTTCAGGGCGAGGGGGCCCAGACGGGCCGGCCGGCCGTCTTCCTGCGCCTCGCCGGCTGCAACCTGTGGAGCGGCCGCGAGGCCGACCGCGCCGACGCCGCGTGCGCCTTCTGCGACACGGATTTCCAGCCCACCGCCCGTTATGCCGACGCCGACGCCCTGGCCGATGCCGTGGCCGCGTGCTGGGCCAAGCAGACTGCCGACCGCGCCCACGCCTGCGTGGTGGTTACCGGCGGCGAGCCCCTTTTGCAGCTCGACCGGGCGCTCCTGGACGCCCTGCATGCGCGCGGTTTCTTCGTCGCCGTGGAGAGCAACGGCACGCTGGCGGCGCCCGCCGGCCTGGACTGGCTGTGCATAAGCCCCAAGGCCGGCGCGCCCCTGGTGCAGACGGCGGGCGACGAGCTGAAGGTGGTGTGGCCGCAGGCGGGGCTTGACCTGTCCGCCCTGGAGGCCCTTGATTTCCGCTGGTTCTTCCTTCAACCCGTGGACCATCCGGACCACCCGGACGCCACGGACGCCTGCCTCGCCGTGTGCCGCGCGCGGCCGCGCTGGTGGCTGAGCGTCCAGGTCCACAAGCACCTCGGACTGCCATGAGCTACTGTGTCACCCGGCTCATCGCCATCGACGCCGGCCACCGCATCCGCCAGCACGGCTCCAAGTGCCGCCACCTGCACGGCCACCGCTACACCGTCGAGGCCACGTGCCGGGCTGAACACCTGCACGAAGCGGGCGAGCAGTCGGGCATGGTGCTGGACTTCGGCTTCCTCAAGGAGGAGATGCTCGCCGTCATCGACGAACCGTGCGACCACGGCTTCATCGCCGAGATGGCCGACACGGAGCTGCTCGCCCTGTTCTGCCCGCCCGACCGCGACCGGGACGCCTGGCTGGAGGCCCTGCGCCGACGGGTGGCCGCCGACGGCTACGCCCTCACCACGGACACGGCGCTCGGCACCCGGCTTTGCGTCATCGCCGACCCGCCCACGGCGGAGGGCCTGGCGCGCCACTGGTACCACCGCCTCAAGGACCGGGTGCACGCGCGCAGTGACGGCTACGCCCGCCTGGACCGGGTGCGGGTGTGGGAAACCCCCAACTGCTGGGCCGAGTATGAGGAGTAGGCCGGCCATGACGCGCCGCGTGGTGGTGCACGGCGGATTCCACAAGACGGGCTCGACGTCGTTGCAGCAATTCGTGGCCGCCAACCGCGACGCCCTGGCGGCCCATGTCTGTCCCGTCATGCGCGCCGCCGACCCGCCCGGTATCACCCAGGCCGTGCCGATGCTGCGCCGGGCCGTGGGCGCGGCCGTGAACGAGGGCAAGACCGACGCCGCGACCAACGCCATGGCGCGTATCATCGACGCCTTCATGGCGAGCGGCCGGCCCACGCTGCTCATCAGCGATGAGAACCTTTTCGGCGGCCACCTGGGTCACGCGGGGAACCGTCGCCTCTACCCGAACCTTGGCGTCATCCTGGCCCTCCTTGATACGCTGCTGACGGGCTTCGACGTGCGGTTCCTTTTCTACACGCGGGAGCGCGAGGCGTGGCTCTGGAGCATTTATGCCCAGTGCATCAAGGGCGTGCACACGGCCGAACCCTTCGACGCCTTCGTCGCGGAACACGAGACGGATCTCACGTGGGACGGCCTCATCCGGGAGCGCGTCGCCCCCGCGCAACGGGAACGCCTGTCCACCGTGGCCTGCGAGACGGAACTGGCCGCCCCCGTGCCGCGCACCCTGCTGGACCACCTGGGCGTCCCGACCGCCGTCCGGGCCCACCTGCGGCCCCTGAAGCGCCACAATCAGGCAATGTCGCAGGAGATGATAGAACATCACAGGCTGTTCAATGCCGCCGTCATCGCGGGGCGGGAGGCCGTCCGCGAGCGCGACGCGGCCACCGCCGCGGCACGCTTCCGCGAGGCCGAGACCCTCATCCCCGGCATGCCCTATGTCCGTGACATGCTGGAGCTTCTGGAGAACGCCACAGTGCAAAAGGGAGAAGCCCGATGACGACCCGCCGAAGCACACCGGACGAGCGCGACGCCGACGGCAACGTGGTCATTCGCGTGGGCCCGGAAGAGGTGGTGGTCCGGCGCGTCTACCAGACCCTGTCCATCGCCAACGACTTCCTCATCGGCATCTGGTTCCTGGTGGGCAGCATCTGTTTCTTCTGGTCGGCGTGGGAGGTCGTCGGCGTGTGGCTTTTCATCCTGGGCAGCGCCCAGCTCATCGTGCGCCCGAGCATCCGCCTTGCCCACCGCATTCACCTGCGCCACGTGCCGCCCGGGAGCTGGGAGCTCTAATCGCCCTTCCCGGGCCGCAAAACGTGGCTGTGCGCCGGGTCGTAGAGGGCGCTGTCGGGGAAGCCTTCCGCCGCCAGCACCGGCCCCACGATGACCAGGGCCGTGCGCGTGAAGCCGGCGGCGCGCACGCGCCCGGCGATGTCGCCCAGGGTGCCGGTGAGCACCTGCTCGTCCGGCCAGCTCGCCCGGTACACCACGGCCACCGGGCAGTCGGCGCCGTAGTGCGGCGTCAGGGCGCGTTCCACCGCCCGCAGGTTGCGTACGGAGAGGTGCAGCACCAGCGTCGCCCCCGAGCGGCCCAGGGTGTCCAGATCCTCGCCCCCGGGCATGGGGGACGCGCTGCCCCCCGTGCGCGTCAGCACCACCGTCTGGCTCACCCCGGGCAGGGTCAGCTCGCGCTTCAACAACGCGGAGGCCGCGGCGAAGGCGGGCACGCCGGGCACGATGTCGAAGGGGATGCCCTCCGCCACCAGCCGCCGCACCTGCTCGCCCAGGGCGCCGTAGACGGAACAGTCGCCCGAATGCACCCGCGCCACGTCGCGGCCGGCGGCGTGGGCGGCGCGCATCTCGTCCAGGATGGCCTCCAGGGGCATGCTCGCCGTGTCC
>CAJXLG010000031.1 GCA_913055885.1 uncultured Rhodospirillales bacterium | reverse complement strand
CTTCGGCGGAGCACCTCAAGATGACGATTATGATGACATATTCGCCTTATGATCGTCGTCCTGAGGTGCTCTTTTCTCTGAAAAGAGCCTCGAAGGACGACACTAAAACGTAATGATTGTACGCGCCAAGCGGGCGGGGAATGTCCTGATGGCGCCCCTGTTGAACTGCCCGCCCGGGCGGCCCATACTCCGGCCAAAGGGCCGGCCGAGGCGGCCGGCGAGGGTCACCCCGGGCACATCACGGAAAGCATCATGCGTCTGTACGTCAACGGCGAGGAGCACGCGTTCGCCGAGGCCCCCACGGTGGCGGGCCTCCTGGATCAGCTCGGCATCGACCAGGGAAGCGTCGCCGTGGAGCGCAACGAGGCCATCGTGCCGCGCACGCGCTACGACAGGACGACGCTCGAGGACGGCGACCGCCTGGAGCTGGTGCACTTCATCGGCGGCGGCGACGACGCCGGCGCCCCGGAGGACCCGGCCGACACCTTCACCGTGGCGGGGCGCTCGTTCCGGTCGCGCCTCCTGGTGGGCACGGGCAAGTATCGCGATTTCGAGCAGGCCGCCGCCGCCATCGCCGCCTCGGGGGCGGAAATCGTCACCGTCGCCGTGCGCCGCGTCAACCTGAGCGATCCGTCGCAGCCCCGGCTGGTGGACTACGTCTCTCCCGAACACTACACCTTCCTGCCCAATACGGCCGGTTGCTACACGGCCGACGAGGCGGTGCGCACCCTGCGCCTGGCGCGCGAGGCGGGCGGCTGGGACCTCGTCAAGCTGGAGGTGCTGGGTGACGAGACCACCCTCTACCCGGACATGCCGGAGACCCTGAAGGCCGCCGAGGCCCTCATCGACGACGGATTCCGGGTCATGGCCTACATGAACGACGACCCGGTGATGGCGAAGCGCCTGGAGGACATGGGCTGCGACGCGGTGATGCCCCTGGCGGCGCCCATCGGCTCGGGCCTGGGCATCCAGAACCCCATCAACGTGCGGCTCATCGCGGAACAGGCGAACGTGCCGGTGCTCGTCGACGCCGGCGTGGGCACGGCCTCCGACGCGGCGCGCGCCATGGAGCTGGGCTGTGATGGCGTGCTCCTGAACACGGCCATCGCCCATGCCGGCGACCCCGTGGAGATGGCGCGCGCCATGCGCCTGGGCGTGGCGGCCGGGCGCGCCGCCTGGAAGGCGGGCCGCATGCCGTGCAAGACCTACGGCGATCCCTCCTCGCCCATGACGGGCCTCATCGGCCGGTAATTGCTTCCGGGTCGGTGGGCAGGGCCTGCCGGCCCGCGGCCGTGACGGCCGCGCCAGGGCCCGGCGGGCCGCCGGTTCCCTCTTGGCATCCCGTTTGCTTCAGGTCGGGCAAGGACAAAGGTCGGGCAAGGACAAACGCCCGCGCGACCGGGAGGAGGGAGCCATGAGCCTTTTCGGCGCCCGCAATGCGGCCGAGCTGGGGATGAAGGCGCAGTCCCACGGCCTGAACCTCATCAGCCAGAACGTGGCCAACACCAACACCACCGGCTACAAACAGACGGAATCCCAGTTCAAGACCATGCTGGAGCGGTCCACGGTGAGCCAGGACTATTTCGGCGTGCGCGCCTCGGACCGCCAGCTCATCACCAAGCAGGGCCAGATCAAGACCACGGGCGATCCGCTGGATCTCGCCATCAACGGCCAGGGCTTCTTCCAGGTGCAGCAGAGCCTGCAGGCCGAGGAGACCACCACCACCATGTATACCCGCGACGGCGCCTTCAGCCGCGGGCGCGCGCCGGATGGCGACATGTACCTGAAGGATTCGGATGGCAATTTCGTCATGGGCCGCGAGGCGCCGCCTGAAGGGGCCGCCCCGGACGCGCCCACGCCGGACAGCCTGAAACCCCTGAGCCTCACCGCCGTCGAGACCATCGACGCCAAGCCCACCACCGAGGTGCGGCTCCAGGAGAACATCCCCAACAAGCCGGCGGGGGAAAACCTTCAGACGGGCGTGGGCGTGGTGGGCCCCGAGGGCAAACGCCAGACGCTCGGGCTGATCTGGAGCCAGAACCCCGACACCGCCAACGGCTGGAACCTGGAAGTGGCCCCCAAGGGGGGCACCACCAACAGCATCAACGGCAACAACACCAGCACCCTGCCGGTGACCTTCGGGGGCAACGGGGAACTCCAGACCGTGGACGGCCAGAACACCACCAGCTTCGACACCACCGTGACCTGGGGCAACGGCAGCCAGTCCACCATCAACCTGGACCTGGCCGGCTCCACCCAGCTGGGCGAGGAGCGCCAGCGCGTCGCCGTGGACGACAACGGCAATCTGGCCGGCGACCTGCAACGGCTGGAGTTCGACAGCCAGGGCGTCCTGCACGGCAACTACACCAACGGCGAACAGCGCCGGCTGTACGAGATCCCGGTGACGGACTTCAACAACCCGCGCGGCCTGGAACCGCAGAGCGGCACCACGTGGCAATACACGGCCCGGGCCGGCGAGCGCCAGGTCCTCACGCCCCAGGGGATCAACAGCCGAACCGGCTTCGTGCCGTCCGCCGTGGAGCGCTCCAACGTGGAGCTGGAGGACCAGTTCACCCGCATGATCACCACCCAGAAGGCCTATTCCAGCGTCGCCTCGGCCTACCAGACGGCGGACGAGATGACCCAGACGGCGACCCAGCTCAAGAGCTGACGCGCCCGGCCCCGGCGCCCCGACGGGCCGGGCATGCCGTTTTCCTGGCTCGCCCCTGGACAGGATCGCGGGAAAGTGCAACAGTCGCCCCGTTTCCTGCCACAGAACACCACAGGGGAGGGTGTCATGCGGAAGACCGTGACTGCGATGATGGTGGCCGCCGTGGCCGTGACCGGGGCGGCGGCCTCGGCCGATGCCGCCAACAAGAAGCAGAAGGTGGACCCCGAAGAGGCCATCAAGTACCGCCAGCACGTCATGACCGCCGTGGGCGGCCACACCAAGGCCGTCGCCCAGATCGTCAAGGGCAAGGTGCCGGTGCCCCACCACCTCGGCGGCCACGCCAAGGCGCTGGTGGACATGAGCCGCACCACGCTGGAGCTGTTCCCCAAGGGGACCGGCCCGGACGCCGGCGACACCAAGGCGAAGGCCGAGATCTGGGAGGACTGGAAGGATTTCCGCAAGAAGGCGGAGGCCTTCAACAAGGCGGCGGTGAACCTGGTGAAGGCCGCCCGGTCCAACAATCCCAAGACCGTCAAGAAGGCCACCAAGAAGCTCGGCGACAGTTGCGAGAACTGCCACGACGACTACAAGAAGGAAGACGACTGATTCCCGATCCGTCGTCGAGACGCCCCGCGCACGCGGGGGGGATTTGGCCGGGGCCGCCCCGGCCAAATCTCGTCCGGGCCCTGTTGGTAACGGCCGGGCGGGGACGGATTCGGGGGAACGACCGCCGGCCGTCATCGCGCGACGACGGCCGGCGGCGCCGGTTCGCGCCGCGTCGCGACAGGTGGAACCCGGCATCCCAAGGGGGCCGGGGATGCCGTTTCACGGTCGGGCGGGCGCGTCCCGGCCGCCCGTCATGTGGTATGCCGGAAGCTTCGTGCCAGATCGTGCAGGGCTGGTATTACGTGACGTTGACGCTCACGGGCCGGGCCATCACCGGCCGCTCTCCCGCCACTGCCAGAAGCTCGGGCATCCCCTTGCGGGTGTCGTCCGCTCCCACCGGCGTGTAATCCAGGGCCTCCAGCACGGGCATCAGGGCCGGGTCCGGGTCCACCAAGGCGACGGTGTGGGCGTTGACGTTGCGGCCCTGGCGCTCCGCCGCCCGCAACAGGGCTTCCGCCAGGGTGGCGCCGGCGAATCGCGCCGCCATCACCAGCACGTGCAGCACCGCCACGCCGTCCACCTGCAGCGGCCGGCTCACCCGCAGGCAGCCGGCGGGGACGCGCCGGTCGTCCACGGTGGCCTTGAGGAAGGCGCCGTGCATGGCGGCCAGCTCCGCCACGTCGGCGGGATGGTCGGCGGCCGTCAGGGGCGGCACGGTGCGACGGCCCTCGTTCAGGAGGTGCCACAGCAGCCGCACGTCGCCCGGCGTGCAGGGCGTGCATACGGGGCGCAGGCGGGCGATGAGGGTGCCCTCGGCGCGCTGGGTGAAGAGCGCCGGGATCACCCGGTCGGGCGGCACCACGTGCACCTGGTGCAGGCCGCGCTGGGCGTCGGCATCCATGCGTTCCACCATCCACGCCAGGGCGTCGTGCGCCTCGGGCGGGAGGTGGACGGTGCCGCGCGTGAGCGCCTCTTCCGTCACCAGCGGCGGCACCCGCCCGGCGCTGTCGTGCGGCGGATCGCGGCTCAGGACAAGCAGCCGGAAATGGGGATAGCGCCACTTCACCGCCTCCATGACGCGCGTGAGCGGGATCTCCTCGGCGGCTTCCGCGCGCAGCATGGCGGTGCGGGTGACGCCGGGCAGCCAGCCCGTGGCGATGAGTTCGTCCAGGCGTTCGGCCAGGCCGCTGCTGTCGTCCTCGCGCAGATGGACGGTGACGGGCACGGCCATGCGCGCCAGATAGCGCACCGCCTTGAGAAGGGCCTGGCCGTCGGCGGCATCCAGGGCCGAGGGCACGGCCAGGGTGACGGGCTCCGCCTGCAGGCCGAAGCCGAATTCCGGTGAAAAGCCGGCCAGATCGCCGTAGGTGTGCCGGTCCAGGTCGTCCATGCTCACGTTTCGCTCCCCCCATCGGTGCCGGTCTCGGCGCCCGGCGCGAAGGCGACGCCCGTGAAATACAGGCCGTGGGCCGGGGCCGTGGGGCCGCCGGCGCGCCGGTCGCGGGCCTCCAGGGCGGCGCGCACGTCGGCCGGTGTCCACCGGCCCAGGCCCACGCGCACCAGGGTCCCCGCGAGGATGCGCACCTGATGGTGCAGGAAGGACCGCGCCCGCGCCGTGATGTGAATCTCTTCCCCGGCCCCGGTCACGTCCAGAACGTCGAGTGTCTTCACGGGCGACCCCGCCTGGCAGATGCTGGCGCGGAAGGTGGAGAAGTCGTGCCGGCCGGTGAGCCCGGCGGCGGCCTCGGCCATGGCCGCCGTGTCCAGGGGGCGCGGCTCCCACCACACCCGGCCGCGGTCGAGCACCGGCGGGCCCGGCCGGTTGAGCACGCGGTAGCGATAGGCGCGTTCCACGGCGGAAAAGCGGGCGTGGAAGGTGTCGGCCACCGGCACGGCCTCGACGACGGCCACGGGCGCCGGGCGCAGGTGGGCGTTGAGGGCCTTGCGCACGGTTTCGGGCGGCTGGGCGTCGGGCAGGTCCACGTGCGCCACCTGGCCCAGGGCATGGACGCCGGAATCCGTCCGCCCGGCCGCCACGGCCGTCACCCGCACCTGGCGGAAGGCTTCCACGGCCGCCTCCAGGGCGCCCTGGACGGAGGCGCCCTCGGCCTGGCGCTGCCAGCCGACGAAGGCGCTGCCGTCGTATTCCAGCGTCAGTTTGTAGCGCGGCATGGGGGTGGAACGGCTTCCGCTTTTACGCTTCGGCAACACGGCATCCGCAAAATGGCGCCGCCGGGCGCGCGGCGCAAGGGCCGGGTGCGCCGCGCCCCGGCGCGTTGTATCGGGTCCCCGTGGCACCATGTTACCGTTCCACCGCACGACCGACCGAGGGAATCCATGGAGCAGCAAGACGAAGACGGGAACTATGTCCTGAATCCCATCGAGGACGGGGACATGGATTCCCTGTTCGCCCTGCCCCTGCATCTGATTCCGATCCAGACGCCGGCGTTACGGCAGGCGCGGCTCATCAAGAACGTTCGGTTGCAGAGCGTGGTGGAGGTCTTCCAGCACAGCGAGACGGGGAGCGGCCAGCTCGACATCGAGGACCTGCCTAACTTCTTCGAGTGGGAGGAGGGCGCCGCCCATCCCGACATGGAGCTCCTGCGCGCCCTGGCGCCGCTGCCGAGCTATGACGTCTACAGCCTGCGCATCCTCCTGCGGCGCATCGGCATCTCCGTGGACCAGACGGAACTCAAGCTGTCGGCGGAGAAGAATGCCGAGCTTGCCGAATACATGACGCAGTTCACGCGGCCGCTGATCATTCAGATCTACGGCGACGACGACATGAACATCCAGAGCTTCGAGGACGTGGTGGGCCTCTTCCGCGACCCCGACGTGAAAAAGGCGCGCGAGAAGCTCAAGCGCATGGCCGACAAGCTGGAAATCGAGCTGGAGGAAGTGCCGCGCTTCCTGGAGGACTACGGCGACATTTTCCTTTCCCTGTCCTATTACCGGCAGAGCCTGGACCGGATCACCCCCATCCTGTCCGACTTCCTGAACTCGCTGGATGAGCTGAAGAAGAACTATCAGATCAAGAACGACCGCAACATGATGCAGACGTTCCAGATGATCGAGAACACCATCAACCAGCTCACGGCGGGCATCAGCGGCCGGTTCGAGAACTTCGACCGCTCCACCCAGGACATGTGGAGCAACCTGTCGGCGGACCGCTTCCGCAACGTGCGCAAGCTCATCGAGAGCTACCACACCACCATCGGCGGCGTGCTGTGCGGCCTGACGGTGAAGATGAACGCCTGGGCACGGCGCTTCCCCAAGAAGGATGTGGGCGGCCCCATGAAGCGCGCCGAGTTCATCATGAGCGAGATGAAGCAGGGCATCCAGAACATCCAGAAGATCGAGGATTCGGCGCCCATGCTGTCGCAGCTCTAAAGCATTTTCTGATCCTGTCCGGCCGGAAAACGCTCTACCCCGCGAAGATCCAGGCGTAGCCGCCCAGGAAGAGGGCCATGATGAGCGGGCTTTCCCAGCCCACGTTGCCGGCGCCGTACTTCTGGCGGTGCAGGAGTCCCAGCAGCAGCACCGCCGTGAGCAGGATGGTAAGCTCGATGATGAAGAGCTGGTCGGCCGAGGCGGCGGCGTAGATGCCGCCCTCGCGGTAGGCCACGTCGGCGAAGGCCAGGAACAGGGTGTCGAAGGTGTTGCCGCCCACGATGTTGCCCACGGCGAGCGTCAGGGCGCCCTGGCGCACCGCGGCGATGGTGGTGATGAGCTCCGCCAGGGAGCTGGTGATGCCGGTGAGGACGCTGCCCACGAAAACGCCGGAAAGCCCCGTCTCGGCAACGAGCACGGCGCCCGTGCGGGCGAGCAGGTAGCCGCCCGCGGCCGTCAGCGCGGCGAGCGCCAGGAAGGCGGGCAGGATGCGGCGCACGGGCGGCGGCCCCTCGGGCGGCGGCACGTCCTCGACGGTCTCGCTCGTGCGGGTGGCGTGCCACATGGGGGCGCGGCCCGCGTCGTGGGCCAGTTTCAGGCCCAGGCCGTAGACCAGGACCACGGCGACGCTCACCGGGCTCACGGCCCACACCGCCCCCATGCCGCCGTTGCTCGCCAGGAGCGCCAGGGTCAGGAGCACGATGAGCAGCACCCCCTGGAAGAGATTGGGCACGCTGGCGGCGGCGTGCTCCAGGTTGGCGCGGCGGTGGACCAGGTCGGCCAGCCCCAGGAAGGCCGTCTGCACGGCGATGCTCCCCACGGCGTTGCTCATGGCGAGCTGCGGATGGCCCTCCGCCGCCGCCGTGATGGAGGTGATGATGCCGGAAAGGGAAGTCACGCCGCCCAGCAGCACGGCGCCCACGATGGCCTCGCCCAGGCCGGTGGCGTCGGCCAGCTCGTCCGCCCGGCGGCTCAGCTTCGTGCCCGCCCAGGCAACGACGGCCGCGCTTGCGATGAAAACGATGATGGCCGTGGAAAGCGCCATGCGACAGCCCCGCGTCGTGGATCGCCGGGCCCATCATGGGGCGCCAGAAAAGGCGGGACAACAGAAGGGCTAGAAGTCCATAGAAGGGCTAGAAGTCCATCCACACACGCTCGCTGAACAGGCCGTAGGGATGCCCCTGTTCGCCGGTGCCCGCGCGGGCGACGCGCCGGCCGCGCCCGAAGGCGCGTTCCAGCCGGGCCTGCTCCACCGCCGCGTGGCGCTCGTGGATGTAGTCCACCACGATGCCCACCATGATGACGCTGAGAAGGAGAGTCGCGACGGCACCGATCATGGCGGTCACCCTTGTGGCCGTTAACCTCTTGTTAGGGAAAACCCTAGCACCGCGCTAGGGATCGGGCTGTGACGAAGGTCATAGGCCCGAAGGGTGAGATGCCCCCGGCCGCCCGCCCGGGCCAGCTTGACAAGGCGCGGGCGGGTGCGCACGATCCCGCAAACTTTTTTCCGGGCCGCCGCGCCGCCGGCGCGCGACCGCGTTTCACAAAGGGAGAGACAGCATGAGCGAAAGCAGCGTGCCGCTGTTCCGGCCGTTTCCCGGCCTGCGTCCCGCGCCGGAGCGGGCGCGCGAGGTGATCGCGCCGCCCTACGACGTTGTGGACACCGAGGAAGCCCGCGCCATGGCGGGCGACAACCCGTGGACCTTCCTGCACATCTCCAAGCCGGAGATCGACTTCCCCGAGGGCAAGGATCCGTACAGCGACGAATGCTACGCCAAGGCGGCGGAAAGCCTGCGCCGCATGGAGGAAGAAGGCGTTCTCGTCCGCGACTCCAAGCCCTGTTACTACGCCTACCGCATCACCATGGGCGACCACGTGCAGACGGGGCTCGTGGTGGGCGGTTCCGTCGAGGCCTACGACAACAACCGCATCCGCAAGCACGAGGTGACGCGCCCCGACAAGGAGGACGACCGCGTGCGCCAGATCGACGCCGTGGACGCCCAGACGGGCCCGGCCCTCATCGCCCATCACGGCATCCCCGAGGTGGCGGACATCCTGAAGAACGTCACGGCCGAGCCGGCGCACTACGGCGCCACCCTGGAGGGCGTCCACCACGAGGTGTGGGTCATCGACAACGACGATGCCATCAGGGCCATCACGGATGCCTTCGAGCGCCAGCCCGCGGTGTACATCGCCGACGGCCACCACCGCTCGGCGGCGGCGTCGCGCGTGGCCGCCAAGCGTCGCGCCAACGATCCCGACCGGCGCGGCGACGAGCTGTACGAGTCCTTCCTGGCCGTGGCCTTCCCGGTGGATGAGATGATGATCCTGGACTACAACCGGGTCGTGGCCGACCTCAACGGCATGGACGCCGAGGCTTTCAAGGCGAAGCTGGGCGAGCAGTTCAAGGTGGAAGCCACCAGCGGCCGCGCCAGGCCCACGGAAGCGCACACCTTCGGCATGTACCTCCAGGGGCAGTGGTACCGCCTGACGCCGAAGGAGGCCCTGCCGCCGGAGAGCGATCCCGTGCGCCGGCTGGACGTGCAGCTCCTGGCCGATCGCGTCATCGAGCCGGTGCTCGGCATCGACGATCCGCGCCGCGACAAGCGCATCGACTTCGTGGGCGGCGTGCGCGGCATGGAGGAACTGGAAAAGCGCGTCGATTCCGGCGAAATGGCCGTGGCCTTCGCCCTCTATCCCACGCAGATGACGGAACTCATGGCCGTGGCCGACGCCGAGGACGTGATGCCGCCCAAGTCCACGTGGTTCGAGCCCAAGCTGGCCGACGGCCTGGTCTCCTACCCGCTGGATCAGGACTGACCGCGTTCCGGGGGCCGGCGAGTGTCCTCCCGATCCGTGAGATGGGCAGTCGGGCCGGCCGTTGGCGGCGTCGTGTTTCGAGGCTTTTCCTGGCGGAAAAGCACCTCAACACGACGCCCCGTCCTGCGGCGTCATCTTGAGGTGCCGCGCCTTTCGGCGCGGCCTCGAAAGATGACCCCGCCGACGGCTGTTGGCCTCGGATCGCACCCGGGGAAGCGCCATGGCCGAGACCCTTCCGGTTATCATCATCGCCGGCCCCACGGCCGGCGGCAAGTCGGCGCTGGCGGTGGCGCTGGCGGAGGCCCTGGGCGGCACCGTCATCAACGCCGACAGCATGCAGGTCTACGACGCCCTGCCGCGGCTCACGGCGCAGCCCGGGCGCGACGCCACCGCCCGGGTGCCGCACCGCCTCTACGGCGTCATCCCCGCGCACGAACGCTGTTCCGCCGGCCGCTGGCTGCGCCTCGCCGCCGACGCCGTCGGCGAGGCGCGGGCGGCCGGGCGGCTGCCGGTGGTGGTGGGCGGCACCGGCCTCTACCTCAACGCCCTCATGCACGGCCTTGTCGAGATGCCCGAGGTGCCGGAGACGGTCCGGCGCAGCACCGACCGCCTCATGGAACGCCTGGGCCCGCCCGCCGTGCGCCATCTGCTGTGGCCGGACGACCCGCGGGCGCGTGACCTGGCGCCGCGCGACCGCCAGCGCCTGCGCCGGGCGTGGCAGGTGCTCATGGCCACGGGACGCCCCCTCCCGTGGTGGCAGCGCCACGCCCACGCGCCGTCGCCGGTGGCGGCGCGCTTCCACGCCATCCGGCTCATGCCGCCGCGCGACGCCCTCTACGCGGCGTGCGACGGCCGCTTCGACGCCATGCTGCGCCTGGGCGCCACGGCGGAGGTGGCGGCCCTGGAGGCGCGCCGCGTGCCGGCGGACCGGCCGGCCCTCAAGGCGCTCGGCGTGCCGCCCCTGCGCGCCGCGCTGGCCGGGGAAATCACCATGACGGAAGCGCGCCGCCGGGCGCAGCGCGACACCCGCCGCTACGCCAAGCGCCAGCTCACCTGGTTCCGCCACCAGATGACGGGCGGCCTGGTGCTGGAGACGGCCGACCCGGCCGAGGCGCGCGAGCGCGCCCTGGCGTGGCTGAGGGAACGGGGGGCGGGGCGTTGAGCCCGTGAGAAAACCGGGTTAATCGCGCCGCCGGAAAACGGCGGCGAAGAAGCCGTCGGTGCCGTGGCGGGCGGGGGTGAGCTGGACACGGCCGCCGCGCACCGCCTCGCGCGGCGGGCCCTCGGCGTCCACCGCCGCGCGCCACAGGGCATCCGCCGGGGCTTCCTCGAAGTCGGGATGATTGGCGAGGAAGGCGTCGGCGCGGGCGTCGTTCTCCTCCGTCAGGAGGGAACAGGTGGCATAGACCAGCAGGCCGCCCGGTTTCACCAGCCCGGCGGCGGCGTCCAGGATTTCCGCCTGGCGCGCGGCCAGCTCGTCCACCTCCGACTCCGCGAGGCGCCAGCGGGCGTCCGGCCGGCGGCGCCAGGTGCCGGTGTTGGTGCAGGGGACGTCCGCCAGCACCCGGTCGAAACGCGCCCCGCGCTTCACCCAGCGGTCGTCCGTGCCGCTGATGGTGCGCGCCTCGGCGTTGTGCACGCCGGCCCGGCGCAGGCGGGTGCGCGCCCGGTCCACGCGGCCCTTGAGGACGTCGCACGCCACCAGCCGGCCCTTGTTGTTCATGGCCGCGGCCAGGGCCAGGGCCTTGCCGCCGGCCCCGGCGCACAGGTCGCACACGGCGTGGCCCGGCCGGGCGTCGGCCAGGAGGGAGACGATCTGCGAGCCTTCGTCCTGCACCTCGGCGCGGCCGTCGCGGAACCACGCCTCGTCGTTGAGGGCGCGCCGGGCCGACAGCCGCACCCCCAGGGGCGACAGGGGCGTGGGGGCGGCGTCCACGCCCTCGTCGTGCAGGGTGCGCAAGAGGGCGTCGCGCGACAGGTGCAGGGCGTTGGCGCGCAGGTCCATGGGCGCCTCGGTGAGCATGGCGTCCAGCTCGGCGCGCGCCGCCGCCTCGCCGCGCGCCGCCACCAGGCGTTCCCACAGCCAGGCCGGGGCCTCGTGGCGCACGGGGTCGGGCATGTCGGGATGGACGAGGGTGCGCTTGTCCAGCCTGCGCGCCAGCCGCCGCTCCGCCTTGTCCGGCGGGGCGGGGCCGTAGCGCGCGCCGTTGAAATAGCCGAGCGCGGTGTCCGGGGCCAGGTTCTCGCCCGCCACCAGGTCGGCCAGCACGAGGCGGCGGCCGTCAACGCCGGGGTCGTCCGGCAGGACGCGGGCGATCCACCACGTCAGGCGGGCGCGCCGCCGGATGGCCCGCCACACCATCGCCTGGATGGCGCGGCGGTCCTTGGAGCCGGCGAAGCGATGGTTGCGGAACCAGTCGGTGAGCAGGGCGTCGGCCGGGGCCTCGCCGTCCAGCGTGCCGGCCACGAGGTCCACGGCCGCCTGCAACCGGGCCGCCGGGGTCATGGGCCGTCCCCCTTCAGGTGGACGACGGATAGTTGGGCGCCTCGCGGGTGATGGAGACGTCGTGGGCGTGGCCCTCGCGATGGCCGGCGCCCGTGACGCGGCGGAAGCGGGCGCGCTCCTGCAGCTCCGGGATGGTGGCGCTGCCGGTGTAGCCCATGGCGGAGCGCAGGCCGCCCACGAGCTGGTGCAGCACCGTGCCGGCGGGGCCCTTGTGGGGCACCTGGCCCTCGATGCCCTCGGGCACCATCTTGAGGGTGCTGGACACCTCCTGCTGGAAGTAGCGGTCCGCCGAGCCGCGCGCCATGGCGCCCAGGGAGCCCATGCCGCGATAGGCCTTGTAGGAGCGGCCCTGATAGAGGAAGACCTCGCCCGGGCTTTCGTCCGTGCCGGCGAGCAGGGAGCCGATCATGACGCTGTCGGCGCCCGCCGCCATGGCCTTGGCCACGTCGCCGGAATAGCGGATGCCGCCGTCGGCGATGAGGGGCACGTCGGCCCTGTGGCACGCTTCCACCGTCTCGCGGATGGCGGTGAACTGGGGCATGCCCACGCCGGCGACGATGCGGGTGGTGCAGATGCTGCCCGGGCCGATGCCCACCTTGATGCCGTCGGCGCCCGATTCGATGAGGGCCTGCGCCGCCGCCGGGGTGGCGACGTTGCCGGCCAGGATGCGGCAGTCGGGGCTGTGCTGCTTGAGCTTTTGCACCGTTTCGGAGACCCCGCGCGAGTGGCCGTGGGCCGTGTCCACCACCACCACATCGGCCCCGGCGGCGAGCAGGGCCTCGGCGCGTTCCACGCCCTGGTCGCCCACGCCCGTGGCGGCGGCGACGCGCAGCCGGCCCTGGGGGTCCTTGCAGGCGTCGGGGTAGCTCTGGGCCTTTTCCATGTCCTTGACGGTGACCAGCCCGATGCAGCGGTCGTCGTCGTCCACCACCAGGAGCTTCTCGATGCGGTGCTGGTGGAACAGCCGGCGGGCGTGGTCCATGTCCACGCCCTGGCGCACGGTGACCAGGCCGTCGCTGGTCATGAAGTCGCTCACCGGCCGGTCGCGCTGCTCCGTGAAGCGCACGTCCCGGTTGGTGAGGATACCGACGAGCCTGCCGCTGCCCGGTTCCACGACGGGGATGCCGGAAACGTGGGCGCGCTCCATGGCGGTGAAGGCGTCCGCCAGGGGCTGCTGCGGCTCGATGGTGACGGGGTCCACCACCATGCCCGCCTCGTAGCGCTTCACCTTGCGCACCTCCTCGGCCTGGTCGTCCACCGAAAAGTTCTTGTGGATGACGCCGACTCCGCCGCTCTGCGCCATGGTGATGGCGAGGCTGCTTTCCGTCACCGTGTCCATGGCGGCGGAAAGGAGCGGCATGCCCAGGGGGATGTCGCGCGTGAGGCGCGTGCGCGTGCTCACTTCGCCCGGCGTCACCTCGGAGTCGCCGGGGACGATCAGAATATCGTCGAAGGTAAGGGCTTCCTCGATCGCCATGTCGCCTCCGTGCGGGTTGGGCGCGCATCATACCGAAAGCGGCGCCGCAGGCAAGGGGCGTGAAAGGGGAGTCGGCGTTGCCCGCCTAATCCGCGATGGCGATGCCCGTTCGCACCCGTGAGTCCGCGGCCGGGACGCGGAACGCCGCGGCCCCGAAGGCGGGCGCCCCGTCCCGGGCCGTCGCGTTACCGCTGAACCCGACGCCTTCCGTTGGCGCGCCGAACAGATCCGTATCCAGGGCGCCGTCGCCGTCCGCATCGTGATGGACGGCGACAGCGTACCGGCCGGGCGGCACGCCGACGAACCGGAACCGGGCGGGGCCGAAGGCGACGTCGCGCCACTGGGCGGCCACGGCGGCCTCTTTCGCCGGGAATGCGTCGGCCCGGGAGGCCGCGTGCAGGGCCGCCGCCACGCGGCCCTTTCCGGCCCCCAGCCCGTTTACCGTCACCACCACCTCGGCGGCGCGCCCCGTCGCCGCTACGAACAGGCCCGCCAGGGCGGTGGCGACCGCCAGCCGCCGTGTGGCGGCCGTCGGGCGGTCACGGCCGGGCATCGGTCCTCCCAACGTTGTTGCGGCGGTGGCCGGTGCGGCGCACCAGGGCGCTGGTGATCCCCGGCGCCAGGGCGGCCAGGGCGCGCACCACTCGCGCCATGCCGGGCGCCGTGACGGTGCGTCGGCCGCGCGCCACGCCGCGGGCGATGGCGCGGCCCGCCCGGTCGGGGTCGATGCGCGGGATGAGGGCCTGGGCCCCCGGGACGCGCTCGGCGCTGCCCGGGTTGTTGGCCCAGAAGAGGCTGTCCACGCGGGCGAAATAGGCCAGCACCGGCCGCACCCCCGTTCCGGACAGGTCCGCCGCCAGGGCTTCGTGCAGCCCCAGGAGGGCCTTGCGGCTCATGACATAGGCGGTGGCGCCGGGGAAGGGGGTGAAGGCGGCCATGGAGGTGACGGTGACGATGGTGCCCCTCCCCCGTTCGAGCATGCCGGGCAGGAAACACCGCGTCAGATGGAAGGCGGCTAGCACCGGCACGTCCATCATGGCGCGCGCCTCGGCAGGGTCCGTTTCCTCGGCGAAGCGCCAGCGGCCGCCGCCGGCGTTGTTCACCAGCACGTCGGGCGTGCCGTGGTCCGCCTCGATGCGCGCCGCCACCGCCGCCAGGGCGTCCGGGTCGGCCAGGTCCACGGCATGGGGCTCCGCTTCGGGACCGATCCGGTCGGCCACGGCGCGCAGGCGCCCGGCGTCGCGGGCCAGGAGTATAACCCGTGCTCCCAGGGCGGCGCAGTGGCGCGCCGTTGCGGCGCCGATGCCGCTGGACGCCCCGGTGACCACCACCGTCCGTCCGGCGAGCGCCGCCGTCACGGCTTCACCACCATGAGGTAGAGGGTGCAAAGCGGCAGCACGATGGCGGGCACGCCCGCTGCGTACCACAGCCGCGCCAGCCGCCAGTAGCGCGCCGGCACGCCCTCGGTCGGCCCCAGGGGCCGCGCGAGGCGCGCCTGGACGGTCTGCACCGGGATGAGCACGGCGCCCCACAGTACGCCGGACAGGGTGAACAGCCCGACGCCCCAGAGGAACCAGGGTGCGCGCCACCAGCCGCCCAGCCAGGCCAGGGCGGTGCCGCCCGCCACGATGAGGAGGGTTCCGCCGGCCGTGAAGAGCCAGTCGGTGAGGGTCACCAACCTTTGAGCGAAGGGCAGGACGCGCGGATCGCCGCCGGCATCGGCCATGCCCTTCCACACGCCCGTCACCACGATGTTGCCCAGGAGCAGCACGGCGCCCGTGATGTGGATGAATTTCCAGGTGCCGTAGCCAAGGCCCAGAACGGTCTCCATGACACACCTCCGTCCGCCGGTGTCCTTGCCAGCGTGGGGCGGAATGTTTACACTGTCAACATGGCGCGGACGAAGGAAAGCTATCACCACGGCGACCTGGCCAACGCCCTGCTCGGCGCCGCCGGCAGCCTTCTGGCGGAGGGCGGGGCGCGCCCCCTGACCCTGCGCGCCGTGGCGCGCCGGGCGGGGGTTTCGGCCATGGCGCCGTACCGCCACTTCGCCGACAGGGAGGCCCTTCTGGCGGCCGTGGCGGCGGACGGCTTCGCCCGCCTGGCGGCGGCCCTGGAAACGGGGGCGGAAGGCGCCACGCCGGGCGAGCGGCTGTTCAACGCGGGGCTTGCCTACATCCGGTTCGCCCTGACGAATCCGGCCCTGTACCGCCTGATGTTCGGGCCGGACCTGCCCGACAAGGGGCGCCACCCGGTGCTCGTCGACAACGGCGCCGCCGCCCTGGCGGCGTGCCGTCGTCTCGTGGGGGCGTGCGCCGACGGGGAAACGCCGCCGGAAGCCATCGAGCGCCGCACGGCGGCCAAATGGGCGCAGGTGCACGGCATCGCGGGCCTGATGCTGGACGGCCTGCTGGACGACCTGCCAGACGACGTGGAAGGGCGCGTGGCCGTGGCCGGCGGCATCCTGGCCGCCGATGGCGCGTGATTCCGCCCCGGGCTACGGGCGGTAGCGCCGGTACAGGTCGCGTGTGAGCCGCGTGAGGGCCTCGGCCGCCCCGTCGCGCCCGCGGCGACGATCCGGCCCTTGCGCGCGACGGCGGCCGCGGCAAGGCGGCGGATGCGGGTCCGGCGCAACGGACCGGGGCGTTCCACGATCTTCATGGCGACTCCGCATGGGGTGGTGCTGGCTGGGGCGGGCAGCGACCGTCGCGCCCGGCGTCGGCGCATCCGACGAACGGGGCGATTGTAGCAGCCCCCGGGGCGCGCCGCGACGGGCGGGCGTGCCGGGCCGGACGGTTCCGCCGGCGCCTTTACCATCGCGTCCCGACGGCGCACAGCCATCGACCGGTGCGACAATCCGGGCTAGGGCCTGTGGACATTCCTGGCCAGAGGGGATTCCCATAAAGGGCCAAATTTGATTCAAGGCTGGAAAACGAAGGAGGCCAGCTTTGAATCGACGTGAACTGACAGACGAACAATGGGAGCGTGTCGCGCCGCTGTTGCCGGGTAAAACCGGGGATCCCGGGCGTTCTGGGCAGGATAACCGGCTCTTCCTGGAGGCTGTATTATGGATGGCCCGCAATGGCACACCGTGGAGAGATTTGCCGTCAGATTTCGGAAAATGGTATAGCGTGTGGAAGCGGTTTCGGCGATGGACACAGAAAGGTGTTTTCGAGCGCATATTTAAGGCGCTCGAAGACGACCCGGATTTTGAGTATACGATTATCGACGGCACTATTGTTCCGGTTCACCAGCATGGAGCCGGCGCAAAAGGGGGACTCAAACTCAGGCTATCGGCCGATCGCGCGGAGGCCTGACGACCAAAATTGTTGCGCTGGTTGATGCGCTAGGTAACTTGGTTCGATTTGTCCTTTTGCCAGGACAACGGCATGATAGTATTGGTGTTTCACCACTAATAAAGGGCGTCCATTTTGATGCTCTTATCGCCGATAAAGCGTTCGATATTGACTGGATTCGTGATGAACTAAACAAGCGCAATGCAGAGGCCGTGATCCCACCTACGGCCAGCTCAGGCATCCCCTCATTTTACATAGTTGAGAAGGCTTTTCGGAACATGCCTCTTTCGTTGATAAGTTCGGCGAAGC
>CAJXLG010000030.1 GCA_913055885.1 uncultured Rhodospirillales bacterium | reverse complement strand
GGCTACGTCCTGTTCTACAACCCCGTCTTCTATTTCAACCACCCCATGCAGATCCCCGCCGTCTGGGAAGGGGGCATGGCCTTCCACGGCGGGCTCATCGGCATCGCGCTCGCCATCTGGGCCTTCACGCGGCGGTGGTGGCTGAGCCTGCCCGCCGTCGCCGACGCCGTGGCGTGCGCCGCGCCCATCGGGCTCTTCTTCGGCCGCGTCGCCAACTTCATCAACGGCGAGCTGTACGGCCGGCCCACGGACGTGGCCTGGGGCATGGTCTTCCCGCGCGGCGGCCCCGTGCCGCGCCACCCCAGCCAGCTCTACGAGGCGGTGCTGGAAGGGCTCGTGCTGTTCCTGATCCTGTACGGGCTGTGGCGCGTCAAGGCCGTGCGCGAGCGCCCGGGCATCCTGTTCGGGGTCTTCCTGGCCGGCTACGGCGTCATGCGCAGCATCGCCGAGCTCTTCCGCGCCCCCGACGCCCACATCGGCTATCTGTGGGGCGGCCTGACCATGGGGCAGGTCCTCTCGGTGCCCATGATCGTCATCGGCGCCGCCGTCATCACCTGGGCGGCGCGGCGGCCCGTGGCGGAAACATGAGTCCGCTCAAGGCGCGCCTCGTCGAGCGCATCCGCCGCGACGGGCCGCTGCCCGTGGCCGACTACATGGCCGCCTGCCTGGACGACCCGGAGCACGGCTACTACCGCGCCGGCGGCGACCCCCTGGGGGAACAGGGGGACTTCACCACCGCCCCGGAGATCAGCCAGGTCTTCGGCGAGCTCGTCGGCCTGTGGCTGGGCGTGGCGTGGCAGGGGCTGGGCGCCCCCGCCCCCTTCACCCTGGCGGAAGCGGGCCCCGGGCGCGGCACCCTCATGGCCGACCTCCTGCGCGCCGTCCGGCACGTGCCGGGCTTCGCCGACGCCGCCCGCCTGCACCTGGTGGAAAGCAGCCCCGCCCTGCGCCGGCGCCAGGCGGAGGCCCTTCCCGACGCCCGGCCGACGTGGCACGACGGCCTGGAGACCCTGCCCGACGGGCCCCTGTTCCTGGTCGCCAACGAGTTCCTGGACGCCCTGCCCGTGCGCCAGGTGGTCTTCCACGACGGCCGCTGGTGCGAGCGCGTGGTCACGGCGACGGCCGACGGCGCGCTGGCCTTCGCCGCCGGCCCCCCGGCCGCGGCGCTTCCGCCCGGGTGCCCCGACACGGCCGACGCGGGCACCGTGGCCGAGCACGGCCCGGCGGCGGAAGCCGTCGTCGCCACGGTGGCCCGGCACGTCGCCACGCGCGGCGGCGCCGCCCTGTTCATCGACTACGGCCCGGCGGAACCGGCCGGCCCGGGCGACACCCTCCAGGCCGTGCGCGGCCACGCCTACAGCGATCCCCTGGCGGCGCCCGGGGAGACGGACCTGACGGCGCACGTGGCCTTTCCCGCCCTGGCCGACAGGGCGCGCGCCGCCGGGGCGGCGGTGCACGGCCCCGTGCCCCAGGGCGACTGGCTCCTGCGCCTGGGGGTGGAGGCGCGCGCCGACCGCCTGGCGCGCGCCGCGCCCGACCGCCGCGCCGGGATCGGCAATGCCGTGGGCCGCTTGATCCAGGCCGACGGCATGGGCACCCTTTTCAAGGTCATGGCCGTGACCCATCCCCGCCTCGGGGTCCCGGCCGGCTTCGAGGGGAGCGCCGCGTGACACCGCCCGTCCTGACGCTCGGCCGGCTGAACGACGCGCCGCGGGTGCGCCACGCCTTCTTCACCCGCGAGGGCGGCGTGTCGGACGGCGTCCATGCCAGCCTCAACTGCGGCCCCGGATCGGCGGATGCCCCCGCCAGCGTGGCCGAGAACCGCCGGCGCGCCGCGGCGGCGCTGGGGCTGGACGGCAATGCCCTGGTGACGGTCCATCAGGCCCACACCGCCGAGGCCGTGGTGGTGGACACCCCCTTCGCCCACGCCGACGCGCCGGAGGCGGACGCCGTGGTGACGGCGCGGCGCGGCATCGCCGTGGGCGTCCTCACCGCCGACTGCGCCCCCGTCCTCCTGGCCGACCCCGAGGCGCCCGTGGTGGCGGCGGCCCACGCCGGCTGGCGCGGCGCCGTGAACGGCATCCTGGAGGCGGCGCTGGACGCCCTGGAGGGCGCCGGCGGGGCGCGCCACCGGGTGCTGGCGGGCGTGGGGCCGTGCATCGCCCAGCGGTCCTACGAGGTGGGCGGCGACGTGGCCGGGGCCGTCACGGCGCGCGACGCCGACGACTCCCGCTTCCTGGCGCCGTCGCCCGGCGGCCGCTGGCTGTTCGACCTGGCGGGCTACGCGGCGCGGCGCCTGGCGGCGGCGGGCGTGGCGTGGGTGGATCGCGTTCCCGCCGACACCCGCGCCGAGGCGGACCGCTTCTTCAGCTACCGCCGCGCCCGCCTGGCCGGCGAGCCGGACTACGGCCGCCAGCTTTCCGCCATCGCCCTGGAACCGTGACGGGCGCGCGGGGCCTCCTCCTGCTGATGCTGGTGGCGGCGCTGGCCGCGTGCGGGCAGGTGCCCCAGCCCTTCCGCCACACCGGCGAGGCCCCCGACAAGCGGCCGCCCGCCACCGCCTTCGCCGTCGCCGTGAAGCCGCCCGACGCCCTGTCGCCGCCGCTGGCACGCCACCTGGCCGGGCGCGTGGCGGCCGCCCTGCGCCGGCACGGCCTGCCCGCCCACACGGGCGACGCGGCGCGCGCCGCCGGCTATGTGCTCACGGCGGCCTGGACGGACCCGGCCGACGCGGCGCCCGCGCTGGCCTGGACCCTGAAGCACGCCGGCGGCGACACCGTGGGCACGTGGACCCAGCCCGCGGCCGCCCTCAACCGCGCGGCCACGCCGGCGGCGGTGGACCGCCTGGCGCGCGCGGCCGGACCGGACCTGGCGCGGCTGCTGGCGCCGGACGAACAGGCGCCGCAAAGGCGCCGCCAAAAACCATCCGGCAGTGGCATCGCCGTCACCGGCGTCAAGGGCGCCCCGGGGGACCGCGGCGCCGTCCTCGCCGCCGCCCTGGAACGCGCCCTGGAGCGCGCCGGCTGGCGGCAGGCCCCGCCGGACAAGGCCGCCCGCCGCATCGCCGGCCGCATCGCCACGAAACGCGCCCCCGAGGGGGCCCGCCTCAAGGTGACCTGGACGGTGCGGGACACGGACGGAAACCGCCTGGGCCGGGCGCAACAGGCCAACACCGTCCCCGTGAGCGCCCTGGGGCCGCACTGGGCGCGCACGGCCAACGCCGTCGCCCGCGCGGCGGTGGACGGCCTCGGGCGCCTGTTGCCGGCGCCCGGCAAGGGCAACTGATACCAACGAGCAGAAATCGCTACCGATGGCTCTTGCGGCGGTAAGCCGGGGCCGGCCGGATGTTGCGCGCCGCCCGCTCTCATCCCTTCCCGCCATACCCGCCGCCGCCGGGCGTCTCGATCACCAGCACGTCGTCCGGGCCCACGTCGCGGCGGGCCGTGCCGGGCAGCTCCTCCATGGTGCCGTCGGCGCGCAGCAGGGTGTTGCGGCCGCACGCGCCGGGGCCGCCCCCTTTCAGGCCGAAGGGGGGAACCCGGCGGCGGTTGGACAGCACCGCCGCCGTCATGGCCTCGCGGAAGCGCAGGCGGCGTTCCACGCCGTTGCCGCCAGGATGCCGGCCGGCGCCGCCGGACCCTTCCCGGATGCGGAAGGCGTCCACCAGCACGGGGTGGCGGCTTTCCAGCACCTCGGCATCCGTCAGGCGGGAGTTGGTCATGTGGGTGTGCACGGCGTCGGCGCCGTCGAAATCCGGTCCCGCCCCGGCGCCGCCGCACAGGGTCTCGTAATACTGGTGGCGGTCGTTGCCGAAGGTGAGGTTGTTCATGGTGCCCTGCGCCGCCGCCATGACGCCCAGCGCGCCGTACAGGCAATCCACCACGGCCTGGCTGGTTTCCACGTTGCCGGCCACCACGGCGGCCGGCGGCCGCGGGTTGAGCATGCACCCCTCGGGGACGATAAGCTCCAGGGGCTTGAGGCAGCCCTCGTTGAGGGGAATGGCCTCCGCCACCAGGGTGCGGAAGACGTAGAGCACGGCGGCGCGGCACACGGGCAGCGGGGCGTTGCTGTTGTCGGGCTGCTGGTCCGACGTGCCGGTGAAGTCGATGACGGCGCGGCCGCGCGCCCGGTCCACCGTCACCGCCACCCGGATCTCGGCGCCGCTGTCCATTTCCACGGCGAAGGCGCCGTCCGCCAGCCGGTCCAGGACGGCGCGCACGCTGGCCTCGGCGTTGGCCTGGACGTGGCCCATGTAGGCGCGCACCACGTCGGGCCCGAACTGGTCCATGAGGCGCTCGATCTCCTGGCGGCCCTTCTCGTTGGCGGCGATCTGGGCCTGCACGTCGGCCAGATTCTGTTGCGGGTCGCGCGCCGGCCACGGGCCGTCCGCCAGGGCGTCCAGGAAGGCCCGCTGGCGGAAGGTGCCGCCGTCCACCAGCTTCAGGCCGTCCAGCAGCACGCCCTCCTCGTCCACGCGGGTGCTGTCGGGCGGCATGGACCCCGGCGTGATGCCGCCGATGTCGGCGTGATGGCCGCGCGCCGCCAGGAAAAAGACGATCTCGTGACCCTCGGCGTCGAACACCGGCGTCACCACCGTCACGTCGGGCAGGTGCGTGCCGCCGTTGTAGGGGGCGTTGGTGACGAAGACGTCGCCCGGGCGGATGGCGCCTTCGTGGCGGCGCAGCACGGCCCGCACGCTCTCCCCCATGCTGCCCAGGTGCACGGGAACGTGCGGCGCGTTGGCGACGAGGCTGCCGCCGCCGTCGAACACGGCACAGGAGAAGTCCAGGCGCTCCTTGATGTTCACGGAATGCGCCGTGTTGCGCAGGACGGCGCCCATCTGCTCCGCCACGGAGGCGAACAGGTTGTTGAACACCTCCAGCATCACCGGATCGGCGGCCGTGCCCACGCCGCGCCCGCCGCCGCGCGCCGCCACGCGTTCCAGCAGCAGGTGGTGCCGGCCGGTGAGGGTGGCGCGCCAGCCGGGCTCCACCACCGTGGTGGCGTTGGGCTCGATGATGATGGCCGGGCCGTCCGCCGCCGCGCCGGGAAGGAAGGCCGTGCGCTGGTAGACCGGCGTGTCGCGCCATGCCCCGTCGGCCATCATGGCAACGGTGTCCGACGGAACGGGCGCCGGCGCGTCGGGATCGGGGGTCTCGTCGGGTTCGTCGGCGGCCGCCGCACCGCCCACGGCCTCCACGCGCACGGCCGCCACCACCAGCGCGCGGTCCGGCAGGGTGAAGCCGAAGCGCGCCCGGTGGGCGTCGGCGAAGGCGGCCTCCAGGCCGGCCCGGTCGGCATGCGGCACCTCCAGCGCCGTGTCCGCGCCCCGATAGCGCAGGTGCACCCGCCGCAGCACCGTCTGGTCGGCGCGCGGCACGCCCTGTTCCGCCAGCTCGGCGCACGCGGCCTCGGCCGCCGTGGCCAGCACGCCTTCCAGGTGCGCCATGGCGGCCTCGTCCAGGACGCGCTCCACGGCCTGTTCACGCAGGGCGCGCAGGTCGGCGAGCCCCATACCGTAGGCGGACAGCACGCCGGCCAGGGGATGCACCAGCACCCGCGTCATGCCCAGGGCGTCGGCGACGCGGCAGGCGTGCTGGCCGCCGGCGCCGCCGAAACAGTTGAGGCCGTAGGCGGTGACGTCGCGGCCGCGTTCCACGGAGATGCGCTTGATGGCCTCGGCCATGCTGTTCACGGCGATGCCCAGGAAGCCCTCGGCCACGGCCGCCGGATCGCGCGCGTCGCCCGTCTCCGCGCGGATGGTTTCCGCCAGGGCGGCGAATTTCCGGCGCACGGCGTCGGCGTCCAGGGGGGCGTCGCCGCCCGGCCCGAACACGGCGGGGAACCAGGCCGGCTGCAGCCGGCCCAGCATGACGTTGCAGTCGGTGACCGCCAGCGGCCCGTCGCGGCGGTAACAGGCGGGCCCGGGGTTGGCGCCGGCGGAATCGGGGCCCACGCGATAGCGCCCGCCGGCGAAGTGGCACACCGAGCCGCCGCCCGCGGCCACCGTATGGATCCGCATCATGGGGGCGCGCAGGCGCACGCCGGCCACCGTGGTCTCGAAGGCGCGCTCGTAGTCGCCGTCGAAGTGGGCCACGTCCGTGGAGGTGCCGCCCATGTCGAAGCCGATGACGCGCTCCATGCCGGCCAGGCGCGCCGTCCCCGCCATGCCCACGACGCCGCCGGCGGGGCCGGAGAGGATGGAATCCTTGCCGCGAAAGCGCCGGGCGTCGGTGAGGCCGCCGTTGGACTGCATGAACATCAGCCGCACGTCACCCAGCGCCGCCGCCACCGTGTCCACGTAGCGGCGCAGCACGGGCGACAGATAGGCGTCCACCACGGTGGTGTCGCCCCGCCCCACCAGTTTCATGAGGGGCGAGCAGGCGTGCCCGGTGGAGACCTGGTGGAAGCCCGCCTCGCGCGCCAGGGCCGCCACGGCCGCTTCGTGCCCGGGGTTGTGGTAGGCGTGCAGAAGCGCCACGGCGCACGCCTCGAAGCCCTCGGCGCGCGCCCTCTCCAGGGCCGGCCGCACGGCCTCCGGGTCCAGCGGCCGCAGCACCGTGCCGTCGGCGGCCAGGCGCTCGGGCACGGGGATGACGCGGTCGTAGAGCAGGGCGGGCCGCCGGATGGCCCGCGCGAAGAGGTCGGGCCGCGTCTGCTCACCGATGGCCAGCGCGTCCTCGAAGCCTTCCGTGACCAGCAGCACCGTGGGCGCCCCCGTGCGTTCCAGCAGGGCGTTGGTGCCCACGGTGGTGCCCATCTTCACGGCGTCGATGGCGTCTTCCGGCACGGGATCGCCGTCGCCCAGCCCCAGGAGATGCCGCACGCCGGCCACGGCGGCGTCCGTGGCGCGATGCGGATCGTCGGACAGGAGCTTGGTGGCGGCCAGGGTGCCGTCGGGGCGGCGGCCCACCACGTCGGTGAAGGTGCCGCCGCGGTCGATCCAGAACTGCCAGCGCATGCCCCGGACGCTACGCCCGGCGGGCGGCCGGTGGCAAGCCGTGTCGCATCCGCCGGTGCGGGCCCGCTATCGTAAATGCCCCTGTTGCCGGCACCGGGGTCCGCCATGCTCCTGTCCCACGACCACGGCTTCCTGTTCATCAAGAAACCCGGGTTGCCGCCAGCAGCACGGAAAGCAGCCCGAGCCGCTGCCTGGGCCTGCCGTTCGACGGCTGGCTGCCGCACACGCGGGGCACCGGGTCCGACCACGACGCTCCGGCGGACGCCTTCACGCCCGACGACCGGGCGGTGGTGCGCCGGCGGCTGTACGACGATTTCGCCCTGTACGAACAGGTGACGGGGCGGCGTCTGCCGTAGACGGCCGGCAGGCCGTGTCCTACCCGCTGCCTTCGCCGTCGTTCTCGGACGCTTCCGTACGCGGCGGGTGGATCTGCACCTGGGTGATCTGGTTGCGGTGGCGGCGCAGCACGTCGAAACGGAAGCCGTAGAAGCGGTACTTCTGCCCCGGGCGCGGTATCTCGCGCGCCTCGTGCAGGAGCAGGCCGGCCACCGTGGAGGCCTCCTCGTCGGGCAGGTCCCATTCGTATTGCCGGTTCAGGTCGCGCAGGGTGACGCTGCCGTCCACCACCAGCGAGCCGTCGGCCTGCGGCCGCACGCCGGTCACCGGGGCGTCGTGCTCGTCGGCGATCTCGCCCACGATCTCTTCCAGGATGTCCTCCAGGGTGACCACGCCCTCCAGGCTGCCGTACTCGTCCACCACCAGGGCGAAGTGGGCGTGGTACTGCCGGAAGGCCTGGAGCTGGTCGAGCAGCGTGGTGGTCTCGGGAATGAACCAGGGGCGCGAACAGCGGCCCTGGATGTCGATCTCCGAGAGATCGCCGCCCGCCGCACTCACGGCGCGCAGGAGGTTCTTGGCGTGCAGCACGCCCACGATGGTGTCGGAGCTTCCCGAATACAGGGGGATGCGGGTGTAGGGGCTGGCCATCACCTGATTGACGATCTCCGCCGCCGGCTGGTCGGCATCGATGAGCACCACCGACTTGCGATGGGTCATGATCTCGCCCACGGAGACGTCGTTCAGGTCCAGGATGGAGCGCAGCATGGCGCGTTCGTGATGCACCTCGTCGGCCGCCGCGTCGCGGTGCAGCTCGATGGCCCCGCGCAGCTCCGCGAGCCGCTGGGCCATGCCCCGGGTGTCCGACTTGAGCTGCACCCCCACGGTGCGCAGGCAGGCGCGCACCACCGCGTCCAGGGCGTGGGTGACGGGCGCCAGCAGGAAGACCAGCGGCCGGATCACGGGGGCCACCGCCAGCGCCATGCGGTCGGCGTGGTAGATGGCGTAGGTCTTGGGCATGATCTCGGCGAACACCAGGATGAGGAGGGTCATCACCACGGTGGCATAGGCCACGCCCGTCTCGCCCGCGAGCTGGATGGCCACCCCGGCCGCCAGGGTGGAGGCGAGGATGTTCACCAGGTTGTTGCCCAGCAGGATGGCGCCGATGAGGCGGTCCCGCTTGTCCAGGAGCCGGTTGACGATGCCCGCGCTGCGCTGTCCCTGGCGCTCCAGCTCGTGCATCATGGGCCGCGACGCGGCCGTCAGGGCCGTTTCCGAGCCGGAGAAAAAGCCCGAGCAGACGATGAGCACCAGGATGAGCACGAGGCTCGTGAGCATCGCCTAGCTCTCCGCCAGCACGGCGCGCACGGCCGCCGGGTCCACGTCGCGGGTGCGGAAGGCGGCGCCGATGCCCCGCAGCAGGATGAAGGTGAGCCGGCCGTGCGCCACCTTCTTGTCCGACGCCATGTGCGCCATGAGGGTGTCCGGATGGAAGGGCGCCCCGGGCACTTCGGCCGGGTCGGCGGGCAGGCCCACGGCCCGCAGGTGATCCGCCACCCGCTCCGGCACGGCGGCGTCGCACAGCCCCGTGCGCGCCGACAGCCGCGCCGCCAGCACCAGCCCCAGGGCCACCGCCTCGCCGTGCAGAAGGGCGTCGGAATAGCCCGTCTCCGCCTCGAAGGCGTGGGCGAAGGTGTGGCCCAGGTTCAAGAGGGCGCGCATGCCGGTCTCGCGCTCGTCGGCAGCGACCACGGCGGCCTTGGCGGCGCACGACGTGGCCACGGCGTGGCGGCGTGCCGCGCGGTCGCCCGCCAGCACCCGGTGGCCCTCCGCCGCCAACCAGTCGAAAAACGCGGGCCGGTCGATGAGGCCGTATTTCACCACCTCGGCATAGCCGGCGCGCGCCTCGCGCGGGGGCAGGGTGTCCAGCGTCGCCGTGTCGGCCAGTACCAGGCGGGGCTGGTGGAAGGTGCCGGCGAGGTTCTTGCCGTGCGCCGTGTTGATGCCCGTCTTGCCGCCCACGGAGGAATCCACCTGGGCGAGCAGGGTGGTGGGCACCTGGGCGAAATCCACGCCGCGCAGCAGGATGGAGGCGGCGAACCCCACGAGGTCCCCGATGACGCCGCCGCCCAGGGCCACCAGGGTGTCGTGGCGCTCCAGCCCCAGGTCGAGCACGCGTTCCACCAGGTCCTCGAGGTGGGCGAAGCTCTTGGTGCCCTCGCCCGCCGGCATCACCACATAACCCCACGCGATGCCGGCGGCGTCCAGGGCGGCGCCCAGCCGTTCCAGGTACAGCGGCGCCACGGTCTCGTCCGTCACCACGATGACGCGCGGCCGCGCCAGGACCGGGGCCATGTGGTGCCCCGCCCGGTCCAGCAGGCCGTCGTCCACCAGGATGTCGTAGGTGCGCTCGCCCAGCCCCACGGCGAGGCGCTCCGCCGTCTCCGTCATGAGTCGCCTTCCACGCCCAGATGGCGCGCCAGTTCGTCCAGCACCCGGTCCACGGTGCGCTCCACGGGCTCGTCGCGGGCGTCCACGATGACGTCCGCCCTGCCGTAGACGGGATAACGCTCCGCCATGAGGCTTTCCAGCCGGGCGCGCGGGTCCTCCACCTCCAGCAGCGGGCGGTGGCGCTTGCCGGCGGTGCGGCGGGCCAGGAGGTCCACGTCGGCGCGCAGCCACACGGCGATGCCCTTGTCGGCGATCGCCGCCCGGGTCTCCGGGTCCATGTAGGCGCCGCCGCCGGTGGCCAGCACCCGGGGCCCCTCGCTCATGAGCCGCGTGATGACCTTGCGCTCGCCGTCGCGGAAGGCCGCCTCGCCGTAGAGGGCGAAGATGTCGGGAATGCTGCAGCCGGCGGCCGCCTCGATCTCGTTGTCGGCGTCGGTGAAGGCCAGGTCCAGCCGGCCGGCCAGCCGCCGGCCCACGGCCGTCTTGCCCGCCCCCATGAGGCCGATGAGGACCACCGAGCGGCCTTCCAGGGCTTCGTTGATACGGGTCATGGTCGCGCCGTCTTTCCGTGAACGGGCCCGTTCTTGGCACACGCCCCGGCGAAGGGCTACACTCCGTCCTGCTTGTAGCCATCCGGCTCGGGGTTTGTCCAGCCCGGGGGTCCTTCCGGTCCGTCGGCAGCACCATGGAGTATTCATGAAGTTCCTGTCGCGCTTCCTGTTCATCCTGGCCCTCATCGCCGTCATCGGCGTGGTGGGCTTCCTGGCCACATGGGACATGCCGCCGCCGAGCCACCGGGTGGAAAAGGACATCAGCCATGAAAAGATGGTGGATTAGCGCCCTGGCCGCCCTGGCCCTGGCGGCGACCGGCGCACGGGCGGCGGAGTCGGACGGCGGGGCGGCCGACAAGGGCGGGGGTGGCGACGCGCCCACCGACCTGAGCGCCCCGCGCTCCCTGACGGCGCCGCCGCCCAGCAAGGCCGAGCCGGAAAAGAAGACAGAGCCCAGGACCACGCGCGACCCCGCCGGCCCCGCCATCAAGGTGGACGAGCTGAGCGGCGTGGACCTGGACGCCACCGGCCTCATGGCGGCCGACGCGGGCGGCCTGGGGCGCGCCCTGTGGAAGGGAACGGACGCGGCCCGCGCGCGCCAGCTCATGGACCGCCTCCCGCGGGCGCTGCCGGCGCGCCCCCTGCGCCGGCTGCAACGGCGCCTGCTGGCCTCCACGGCGCGGCCGCCGGCGGGCACCAAGGGCAACGGCGATTTCCTGATGGACCGGGCGCGCGCCCTCTACCGCGCCGGCTTCGCCGCCGACGCGGCGGCCCTTTTGGCCGCCATCCCGCGCGACGCCCTGACCAACGCCCGGGCGCGCCTCCTGGTGCGGGCGCGCCTCCTGGCGGGCGATCCCGGCACCGGATGCAGTGCCGTGCCCCCCTTCCTGGACCGCTTCGACGACCCCTTCTGGCAGAAGGCGACGGTGGCCTGCCAGATCCACCGCGACCGCATGACGGAGGCGCGCTTCAGCCTGCGCCTGGCGCGCGAGACGGCGCCCGGCGACCGGCTGTTCTATGCCCTGGCGGAGCGGGCCCTGGGGCTCACGGCGGCGCCCCTGGAAAGCCTGGACGCGCCGGGCCCGGTGGACCTGCTGCTGGTGCGCGCCGGCGAGGTGGCCCTGCCCGACGGCACGCTGGCCAACCTGGGCCCGGGCGCCCTGGCCGCCGTGGCGGCCATGCCGGCGGCGGCCGTGGACAAGCGCCTGGCCGCGGCGGAACGGGCCGAGCGCCTGGGGCTGGTGCCGGCCGATCGCCTGCGCGCCCTGTACAAGACCGTCACCTTCACCGAGGCGGAACGCAACAAGCCCCTCTCCGCGGCGGCGGACAATCCGGGGCCGCGCAGCCGCGCCCTGGTGTACCGCGTGGCGGAGAACATGGACGTGCCCACGGCGCGCGCCGAGGTCATGGCGTGGGCCCTGGCGCGCGCCCGCCGCGCCGGCGGTTACGGCCGCGCCGCCCGCCTGTACGCGCCCCTCATCGCCGACATGGACCCCACCGGGGCGCTGGGCTGGTTCGCCGCGCAGGCGGGCCGCGCCCTGTACACGGCCGGCCGGCGCGACGCCGCCGATGCCTGGCTCGCCCTGGCGCGCG
This sequence comes from uncultured Rhodospirillales bacterium, assembly GCA_913055885.1. Lineage (GTDB taxonomy): Bacteria > Pseudomonadota > Alphaproteobacteria > Rhodospirillales > CAJXLG01 > CAJXLG01. The sequence goes on along the minus strand of CAJXLG010000030.1, from coordinate 5,398 downwards.
GCCGCCGGGAGGCCGACGAGGAAGCGGCGCGCGCCCTGGCCGCCCTGCGCCCCGTGGCGCGCATGGCCCACGCCGCGCACGATGCGGAACCGCCGCGCGCCGTACGCGACAGGGCGCCGGCGCCGCCGCCGGCCCCCGTGGGGACGCACGCGGACGACGGGCGCGCCGCCGGACCGGCCGGACCGCGGGAACGCGGCAGCGAATTCTTCGCCCTCCTGGACGCCCTGGGCGCCCGCGTGCCGGTGACGGCGTGGCGGCCCATGCTGGAAGGGCCCGTCAACCTGGAAACGACGCTGCCGCACCCGGCCATCAGCGCGGTGCTGGACCGCGCGGCGGACGACGGCCGGCGCGGCGAGACGGCGGCCCTGGCCCTGCGCGCCTTCGGCGGCCGCGACCCCGCCACCGCCGGCGTCCCCACCCTGAAGCGCGTGGTGGGCGCCCTGCATCGGGCGGGGCTGGACACGCCGGCCCGCCGGCTGGCCCTGCTGGCCCTGGCGCGCTACCGGCCGAGAGAGGAATAGCGACCGCCGTTTGCGCCCTGTAAACCCCGCCGGCCGCATCCTTTGTCCCGGACACCGGCGTAAAGGAGGCTGGCGGTGGCGGACGATCGGCACGTGGACGCCTTCCTGGAGATGATGGCGGCCGAGCGCGCGGCCCGCCGCAACACCCTGGAAGCCTATGGCGCGGACCTGACCGACCTGGGGGATTTCCTGGTGACGCGCGGCACCGACCCGGCGGCGGCCTCGGCCGACGACCTGCGCTCCTACCTCAAGAACCTGAACGCGCGCGGCCTGAGCCCGCGCACGGCGGCGCGCCGTCTGGCCACGCTGCGCCAGTTCTACGAATTCCTGTACACGGACGGCCGGCGGTCCGACGATCCGGCCGGCGGGCTGGACGGCCCCAAGCAGCGCCAGCCCCTGCCGAAGACCCTGTCCGAGGACGAGGTGGACCGCCTCCTGGACGCGGCGCGGGCGAAGGAGGGCGTCGAGGGGGCGCGGCTTGTGGCCATCGTCGAGGTGCTCTACGCCACCGGCCTGCGCGTCTCCGAGCTGGTGGCCCTGCCCGTGGGGGCGGCGCGCCGGCGGCGGGACGCCCTGCTCACCGTGACGGGCAAGGGGGACAAGGAGCGCGTGGTGCCCATGGGCGAGGCGGCGGCCGAGGCCGTGCGCCGGTGGCTGGAGGCGCGGCCGGCGGTGCTGCCGGACAAGGGCGCGGCGCGCCGGCGCTGCGAGCCCTGGCTCTTCCCTTCCGCGAACAGCCGGTCGGGGCACATGAGCCGCGAACAGGTGGCCCAGGCGCTCAAGCGCCTGGCGCGCGACGCCGGGGTGGCGCCGTCGCGGGTGTCGCCGCACGTGCTGCGCCACGCCTTCGCCAGCCACCTGCTGGCGCACGGCGCCGACCTGCGCGCCGTGCAGACCATGCTGGGGCATGCCGACATCGCCACCACCCAGATCTACACCCACGTCCAGGCGGAACGCCTCAAGCGCACCGTCAGCGAGAGCCATCCCCTGTCGGGGATGCCGGGGCTGGACACCCTGATGGGGAGCGGATAGGGGCTTGGCGGATTTTGCCAGCGGGCCTATAATTTTTCCATGCGTACGATGAACGTTTCCCTGCCCGAAACCCTGAAAGCCTTCGTGGACGAGCGGGTCGCCACGGGGGGTTACAGCACGTCCAGCGAGTACGTCCGGACCCTCATCCGCCGGGACCAGGAACGGCAGGCTCTCCGGCGCCTGCTGCTCGACGGCGCCACCTCGACACCCGGTCCCACGGCCGACGCGGCGTATTTCGACCGTCTACGGCAGCGGGTCCGTCAAGCCGGTGACACGTGAGCCACAAGCCGGTTGTCCCCCGGGAAGCAGCCACCCGCGATGTCGAGGACGCGGCTGACGGCTACGCCCTCAAGGCCGGCGAGACGGTGGCTTTGGGGTTCATCGAGGCCCTGGCGGAAGCGTATAATCACATCGCGCTTTATCCGGCAACCGGTTCGCCGCGCCATGCCGAGGAACTGGGCCTGCCGGGCCTGCGGAGCTGGCGCCTGAAGCGCTACCCTTACCTCGTCTTTTACGTCGAACGCGACGATCACGTGGACGTCTGGCGGGTACTGCACGGCGAACGCGACATCCCCGCCTGGATAGATTATCCCGGATTTCTCACGGGCTAGATTTATTCATCAAAAAATCATCACTCGAAGATGGAAACCATTTCTCGTTGTATCGTACTGATCCGACACGCCAGTTTCAACCTTGCTCAATCCTCGGCCACGGCGCCGTGGCGCGAGACGGGCACGTCGCGGTGAATGTGGGCGCTCATGAGCAGGCCGAAGCCGAACATGATGGTGAGCATGGCCGTGCCGCCGTAGGACACCAGGGGCAGCGGCACGCCCACCACCGGCACCACCCCCGTCACCATGGCGATGTTGATGAAGGTGTAGAGGAAAAAGTTGGTGGTCACGCCCAGGGCCAGCAGGCGGCCGAACTGGTGCCGGCAGCGGAAGGCGATGACGAAGCCGAGCACGATCACCAGGGCGTAGAGGAAGAACAGCCCCAGCGCCCCCACCAGGCCGAATTCCTCGGCCAGCATGGTGAAGATGAAGTCCGTCTGCTTCTCCGGCAGGAAGTTGAGGTGGCTCTGGCTGCCCTCCAGGAAGCCCTTGCCGAAGACGCCGCCGGAGCCCAGGGCGATCTTCGACTGGGTGATGTGATAGCCCGACCCCAGGGGCTCGCTCTGGGGATTGAGGAAGATCATCACCCGTTCCTTCTGGTACGGGTGCAGAAACTGCCAGATCACCGGCAGGGAGGCGAGGCCCAGGCCGCCGCCGGCGAAGAACAGCCACCCCGGCACGCCCCCCAGGAGGAACAGGGCGGCGCCGATCATGGCCAGGATGGCGCCGGTACCCAGGTCGGGCTGCTTCACCACCAGCAGCACGGGCACGGCCACGATGAGCGTCGCCACCAGCAGGAACAGGGGCTGGCGCACGTCCTCCAGCGCGGCGCCGTGGAAATAGCGCGCCAGCGCCAGGATGAGGAAGATCTTCATGGGCTCCGAGGGCTGCAGCGTGATCACCCCCAGGTCGATCCAGCGCTGCGCCCCCATGCCCACCACGCCGTACAGCTCCACGACGAGCAGCAGGACGATCCCCAGGCCGTAGAGGGTATAGGCGTGGCGCATCCAGGTCCGGATGTCCACCACGGCCACCCCCAGCATGATGGCGAAGCCGGCGGCGAAGCGGTACATCTGGGTCTGCGCCCACGGCTCCCAGCTTCCGTTGGCGGCGGAATAGAGCATGGCGAAGCCGACGCAGGCGATGGCCGCCTGCAAGAAGACCAGGGACCAACTGGCATGCAGCAGCTTGTATGCCAGGGTGGCTTCCGGCCGGCCGTCGCTCAGCATCAGCCGCGCCTCCGTGTGCCGTCGGGCCCGCGCGCCTGGTCGCGTTCCCTGTCACGCTCCTGGGTGGCGCGCAGGATGTCGCGCGCGATGGGCGCCGCCGCCTGCGATCCGGAGCCGCCGTGCTCCACCACGACGCTGCACGCGTAGCGCGGCGCCGCCACCGGGGCATAGGCGACGAACAGGGCATGCGGCCGCTTCTCCCAGGGCAGTTCGTCGTATTCGCGCACGCCCTCGCGGCGTTCCTGCATGGTGATGCGCCGCACCTGGGCGGTGCCCGTCTTGCCCGCCATGTGCTCGCCCTCCGCCCTGATGCGGGCGCCGTAGGCCGTGCCGTGCGGGGTGTTGGTGACGGCGTCCATGCCCGCCTGCACCCGCGCCAGGCTGGCGCGATCCACGGCCATGTCGGGAAAGTCGGCCGCCGGATCGGGGGCCTTTTCCGTCCCCGGGTCGAGCACGGCGCGCGTCAGGCGCGGCTCCACGGCGACGCCGCCGTTGGCGAGGCGCGCCGTCATGACGGCGAGCTGGAGGGGCGTGACGAGAAGGTAGCCCTGGCCGATGCCCGTCACCAGGGTCTCGCCGCGCTGCCAGGCGGTGCCCTGGTTGGCGCGCTTCCAGTCCCGCGTGGGCACCACGCCGGCCGCCTCCGACGGCAGGGCCAGGCCCAGCTTGTGGCCCATGCCGAAGCGTTCGGCCATGGCCGCGATGGCATCGATGCCGGTGCGCTTGGCGGCCTTGTAGAAGAACACGTCACACGACTGCTGGATGGCGCTCTTCAGGTTCATGCGGCCGTGGCCGCCCGCCTTCCAGCAGTGGAAGCGCTGGCCGCCGAATTCCATGTGCCCCTTGCAGAACACCGTGGTTTCCGGGGTGATGGCGCCCGTTTCCAGCGCCGCCAGCGCCGTCACCATCTTGAAGGTGGAGCCCGGGGCATAGCGGCCGGCGATGGCCTTGTTGTTGAGCGGCGCACGCTCGTTGTTGACCAGTTGCTGCCACTCCGTCTCCGACATGCCGTGGCTGAAGGCGTTGGGGTCGAAACCGGGCGACGACGCCAGGGTGAGCACCTCGCCCGAATGGACGTCCATGACCACCGCGGCGGCGCTCTCGCCCTGGAGCTTGTCGGCGGCGCGCGCCTGGAGCGCCGCGTCCACGGTGAGCATGACGCGCGCGCCCGGCCTGCCCGGCTCGCGGGACAGTTCCTGGATGACGCGGCCGACGGCGTTCACCTCCACCTGCCGCGTGCCGCCCTCGCCGCGCAGGGCCTTGTCGTGCACGCGCTCCATGCCCGCCTTGCCGACGCGGAAGCCGGGCAGCTCAAGGAGCGGGTCGCCCGTCATCTCCGCTTCCGTCACCGGCCCCACGTAGCCCACGAGGTGCGCCAGGTCCGAGCCGTAGGGATAGTAGCGGCGCTGCCCCACGTCGATGCGCACGCCCGGCAGGCTGGGGGCGTTCACCTCCACCCGGGCCACCTCCTCCCAGGTCAGGTTCTCGCGCACCTTGACGGGCACGAAGCTGCGCTTGCGCCGCGCTTCCCGGAGGACGCGGCGCTGCTCGTAGGCCGGCAGGCGGATGAGGCGGACCAGCCGGTCGAGGGTCGCCTCCAGGTCCGTCGTCTGCTCGGGCACCACCAGGATGCGGTAGTTCTCGCGGTTGACGGCGAGCGGGCGGCCGAACCGGTCCACGATGGGCCCGCGCGGCGGCGCGATGAGCCGGATGTTGATGCGGTTCTCGTCGGCCAGGGTGGCGTAGCGGTCGGCCTCCAGCACCTGGAGCTGGTACAGCCGGCCCACGAGCGCCGTCAGCAGCAGCGCCTGCCCGCCCCCCAGGACGGCGGCCCGGCGGCTGAACAGGCGGGAGGCATCGTTCTCGCGGCGGAAGATCATGGCTCCCTCAGGAAGGCCGACTGCGCCCGCGCCATCACCCAGGCCACCAGGGGATACACGGCCACGGTGGTCAAGTATTCGAAAAAGACCGGCAGCGGGTCAACGACGCGGCCGTACAGGGCGGA
>CAJXLG010000029.1 GCA_913055885.1 uncultured Rhodospirillales bacterium | reverse complement strand
GCGGTGGCGGCTCAGGAGCAGTCGCCAGTGGGGGCGGCGGCTTTCTTCCGGTTCCCCGGACAGCCCCGCGGCCTCGCCCAGTTCGTCGGCGAGCAACACCGCCTCCAGCGGCAGGAGCACCATGCCGCGCCGGGGATTGGGCTTCTGCCGCAACCACTCGATCCACGGGGCCAGGGTCTCGCCCGTGGGAATGGCGCAGAACATGTAGTTGCGCTGCGTGCTGCCGTCGCTCCCCTCGCCGCGATCCAGGAAGACCGCGCCGCGCACGTTCTCCCCGGGGAAGGTCAGGTTTAACTTGCGGTTGACCAGCTTGGACACGTCCATGGGGTTGGGCGGCTGCGGGACATGTTCCTGCCGATAGGACTGGTCCAGGATGTCCACCACGGGCCGCACCGGCGTGCGGGGATCGCGGGCAAGAAGCTCGTCGAGGGGTTCCGTGTCCGCCGGATCGGCGCTGGGCGCGAAGGCGCGGTAGCGCACGCTGGTGCCCGACATGTACAGGAGCACGGCGCCGTCGTCACCGATGTTGAGGACGAAACGGCGGCCGCCCTTGAGCCGGGCGAGCAGGTTCTGCACGAGGGACCCCCGGGCGCGGTCGCCGCCCCGGTTGAAACGGGCGCGCGCCCGCTCGATGGCCGCACGCGTCCGGGCCCGGGCCTGCTCGAAGCGTCCCGCCACGGCCTACATCCCCCCCATGGAGCCCACGGTGTTGTACACCGGCAGCATGATGGCCAGCACGATCCAGCCCATGAGCGCCCCCACCACCGCCGTGAGCATGGGCTCGATGGAGCCGATGAGGGTGTCCACGGCCGCCTGCACCTCGCGGTCATAGAAATAGGTGATGTTCTCCAGCGCCCCCTGCATGTTGCCGGTATCCTCGCCCACCTTGAACATGCGCACCACGAGGCGCGGGAACTCGCCCGTCCGCTCCAGCGCCACGGACAGGTTGTTGCCGGTCTGCACCTGATCGCGCGCCATGGCCAGCGAGCGCTCCAGCACCTTGTTGTGCAATACCTGCTTCGCCGTATCCATGCAGTTAAGGATGTCGATGCCGCTGGCGAAAGTGACGGCAAAGAAATGCGTGAACCGGGCCAGCGCGATCTTGCGGATGGTGGGCCCCAGGATGGGCACGCGCAGAAGGAGGTGGTCCTTGTAATAGGCCAGTTCGGACGACGCCCGCACGGCCAGAAAACCCCCGACGAAAAGCACAATGGGGGTGAGGACGATCAGGTGCCAGTTGCCCGTGATGAAATCGGACACGGCGATGAGCGACGTGGTGATGACGGGAAGCTCCTGGCCGAGCTGCTGCAAAAGCGTGGTCACCTGGGGCACCACCATGCCCATCATCATGCCCATGACGAGCACCATGACCACCAGCATGAAAACGGGATAGCGCAGCGCCTTCTTGACGCGGCTGTTCATTTCGTCCTGCCAGCGCAGGTGGCTAACCAGGTGGGCAAAGGAGTCCACCAGGTTCCCCGTCTGCTCGCCGGCCCCCACGACGCCGGTGACCACGTGGCCGAAAACGCCCCGGTGCTGGTCCAGCGCCTGCGACAGCACCGTGCCCTCGGAGACGGCCTGGGAGACGTCGGACAGCACGTCGCGGAAGCGCGGGTTGTCGGTGGCGTCGCGCGTGTCCTGCAGGCTGTCGAGGAGCGGGACACCGGCGCGCTGGAGCTGTTCCATCTGCACGGAGAACTGGATGACGTCGCGCGTCTTGATGCGCGGGGCCAGGAGCTGCTGCAGACTGGCCAGACCGCCGCCGCTCTCCTTCACCTCCTTGAAGGTGACGAGTTCCAGGTTGATCTGCTGCAGCCGCTGATACAGGTCCACGTCGTTGGCGGCCTGCATCTGGCCGCGCATCTGGCGGCCGGAAGCGGTGAGGGCGCGGTAGGTGTACTGGGGCATGGATCACGCGGTCTTGTTCAGTAGCGGTCGGTCAGGTTGACCACCTTGCCCAGGCTTTCCAGCGTCAGCCGGCCGTCCAGCACCTTCTCGATGCCGTCATCGGCCATGGGGTGGAAGCCGCTTTTCAGCGCGTGATCCTTGAGCTGCTTGCGCGTGGCCCCGGTGGCGATGAGGTCGCCGATCTCCTCGTCGAAGGGCAGGATCTCGATGAGCGCCGCCCGGCCCCGGTACCCGGTATGGCGGCAATCATCGCAGCCCACGGGGCCATTGATCTGCGGCGGATCGTCGGGATCCACGTTCAGGACCTTGCATTCCTCGGCGTCGGGATAGCGCGGCGCCCGGCATGAGGGGCACAGGGTGCGGGCGAGCCGCTGGGCCACGGCGCACACCATCTGGCCGGCCAGCATGTGCGCCGGCATGCCCAGGTCGATGAGGCGCGGCACGGCCCCCAGGGCATCGTTGGTGTGCAGGGTGGAGAACATCTGGTGGCCCGTCATGGCGGCGCGCAGCGCCATGACCGCCGTGTCCTCGTCACGGATCTCGCCGACGAACACCACATCCGGGTCCTGGCGCAGGATGGAGCGGATGCCCTCGCCGAAGTTCATGCCGGCGCTTTCCTTGACGTCCGACTGGCGGATCAAGGGAAGCTGGTACTCCACCGGCTCCTCCAGGGTCATGATGTTCGTCTCGGGACTGTTCACGTAGTTGAGCACGGAATAGAGCGTCGTGGTCTTGCCGCTGCCCGTGGGGCCGGTAACCACGATGATGCCCTCGGGCGCCTTGAGCATCTTGCGCATGAGCTCAAGGTTGTGCTGGGAGAAGCCCAGCTTGTCGAGCGGCACCAGGGAGCGGCTCTTGTCCAGGATGCGGATGACCACGTTCTCGCCGTGGATGGTGGGGTGCGACGCGACGCGGAAGTCCACCTCGCGCGAGCCCAGGTTCATGGAGATGCGGCCGTCCTGGGGATTGCGCGTCTCGGCGATGTTCATGCCGGACATGATCTTCAGCCGCACCACCATGGCCGGCCAGTAGTCGATGTGCAGCGTGCGGATCTGGTGCAGCACGCCGTCCATGCGGTAGCGCAGGCGCAGGATCGGCCCTTCCGGCTCGAAGTGAATGTCCGAGGCGCCCTGCTTCACGGCGTCCAGGATGATGGCGTTGACCAGCCGGACCGTGGGGTTGACGTAGCCGCCCTCCGTCAGGCTCATGGTGGAGGTGTCCACCTCGCCCGTCTCGATCTCCTGAAGGAGACCGTCGATGGACATCTCGTAGCCGTAGTACTGGTCGATGGCCTCCAGGAGGTCCGTCTCCGTCACGGCCAGGGTGGTGATCTCCACCGTGGGCGGGAAGTAGCGCCTGAGCTGGTCGAGGGCCACGACGTCGTAGATGTCCGCCATGGCCACGCGCAGCTCGTTGTCCTCCTCGTTCATGGAGATGGGGAGGATGCGGTAGCGTTGCGCCACGTCCTTGGGCAGGCGCTGCACCAGCTCCGTATCGACAAGCGAGGTCTTCAGGTCGAGCTGGGTGCGCCCGGCGCTCTCGGCGAGCACCGCCTGCAGGGCGTGTTCCGTGATGAAGCCGAACTCCACCAGGATCTCGCCCAGCATCTTGTCGGGCGAGCGCTTCTTTTCGCGCAGCGCCACCTTGAGCTGGTCCTCGGAAATGAAGCCGCGCTCGGTGAGGACGTCGCCCAGGCGCCCGCCACCGCCGCCCTGTTGCGGCTGCTGCTCCTGCTGTTGCTGCTGCTGGTCCGCCGCGGCCTGGCCCTCGGGCTGGTCTTGGGCGTCCTGCTGGGGCGTGGTATCCATGATGGCCGTGTCGCTCGCCGGCGAATGCTGTCAGGTTGCCTGATGATAGACTCGCGGCCGCCGCTTTCACAATCCTCCAGGCGGGGGGTGACCCTGCTGGAGCTGGCCATCGTCATCGTCATCCTGGGACTTCTCCTGGGCGGCGGCTGGAAGGTCCTCTCCGCCATGCTGGAAACGCGCGCCAGCACCACCACGGACCGCACCCTCAAGCGCGTGGAGAGCGCCCTTCTCCTCTACGCCGCCCGCCACGCCCACCTGCCCTGTCCCGCCGCCTTCGGCGGCAACGGCGAGGCGGACTGCGGAGTCCGGCTGGTGGACGGCAGCGCCCTGGTGGGCGCCGTCCCGTGGCGGACCCTGGGCCTGCCCGGAAGCAAGCGGCGCGACGGCCGGGGCAACACCATCACCTATGCCGTGAGCGCCTCCCTCACGGCCGATCCCGACGCGGACGGCGACACCACGCGCTTGGTGCGCGACGGTGCTTCGCCGGGCGTCCCCGGCAAGACCCTGGACCACGTGGTGACCAACACCGGCCTTACGGTGCGCAACCGGGCCGGGGGCGACGCCGTGTCCGACGCCGTGGCCTTCGTCCTGGTCGCCCACGGCCGGAACGGCCACGGCGCCTGGCATGACGGCGGCTTCAATGCCCCGCCGCCGGATTTCGCCGCCAACCGGCCGGGCGAAGCGCGCAATCGGCCGCGCGACGACCGGGCCGCGTGGGTGGAGCGTCCCCCGGCGGACACGTTCGACGACAGCGTGCGCTGGCTGAGCGCCGAGGCCGTCGCCAGCCGCGCCGACCTCGTCCGGCTCACCCTGTGCCGGCGGCAGAGCGCCGCCGACCGATGCCAGGCCCTGGGCTGTCGATGGACGGGCGTGCGCTGCCTGAAGCCTTAGGGGCTGGCCCCCGACAGGGGAAAGCTGCCCACGGCGATGTCCCGGATCACCACGTGCCGGCCGGGTGCCGCCGCGCCGCCGGCGAACGTGAAGCCCACGGCCGCCCGGGCCATCGTCAACGGCAGGCAGTGACTCACCAGGGGCGGCCGGCGCAGCCGGCGCCGGATGTCGCTGCACGCCGGACAATCGCCCGCCCCCTCGGGCCACAGCCAGGCGCGCACCAGGGCGCGGCCGGCGCCGCCGCACGGATTGTCGGCGCGGTTGTACGCCAGCACCGTCACCCGCAGGGCGTGGCGCCGGTAAAGGTCGGCCAGCAGATGGGGCCACACCCCGTCGTGGCACCCCGCCGGCGGCGCCGCCAGGGGGCCCGGCGCGGCGTCGCGGCAACGCGGCCCGGCATCCCGCGCATGGCTCACCCCCCGGCGCAGGATGGCAACGTGGCGCCCCGCCGGATCGTAAATCCCGGTAGGGGGGCGGTCGGGGGTGGCGTCCACTTCCACGGCGGTGCGCGCCCCGGGAAGATCCCGGTAAGCCATGCCCGCGCCGGTCCGACCGCAAACGTCGCGGGATGGCGTACCGTCCGGCGCGCGCACGGCCACCGTGAACCCCGGCCGCTCGGTGCCGTCGGCGGCGAAACGCAGGAAGGCGGTCAGCCGGCGGCCGGCCAGGGGGAAGGGACGCGGCAGCCAGCGACAGGCGCTCGCCGCCGGGGCGCCGGCCGGCGCGTCAGGGGCGCTCCGGGCGGGGCCGCGCCGGCGGGGCGGCGCCGGGCGGCCGGATCCCCGGGACCGGGGGCGGGCCGGCGCCCGGGACCGGTCCAGGTCATCCAGACTCTCGGCCCGGAAAACGGGAACGCGGCCGCCGGCGCCGGCCCGCGCACCACGATCGCCGGGGTCGGGGCCGCACAGGGCCGTGGCCGCCGTCCGCACCACCGTGTCGTCGCTGCTGCCCCGAGGGGCAGCGGCGAAGACGGTGTCGCCGTCAATGTTCTCCCGCTGCGCGCCGGACAGGCTTTCCGGCACGGGCGCGTGCGTGCCGTCCGGCCACCAAGCACCCGCCCTGTCGGGCCCGTGATCCACCAGGACGTAGGCCCCGGTTCGCGTCACCACGCCGTCCCCGCGGGCATCGCGCACCCGCACCGGCGCGTCCAGGGGATCGGGCCGGTCGCAGTGGAGGCCTCCGGCCCGGCCGTAGGTGAACAGCGTCCCCGAATCGGTGCGCACGGCGGCAAGGGGAAGCCCCAGGTCGCGCCACGGCGGGACACCCACCCTCCCGGCGGCGGCGCAGTCGCCCTGCCCGGCATCACCGGCCGTCACCGGCCGGTCCGGCGGCGCCGGGCAGGGCAACGCGCCGTGCCGGGCCACGTGGCGCTCGATGGCCGCCGCCATCCGGTGGACCGCCGGGCCGTGGGCCTTGCGGGCGGCAAGCATCTGATCGTCGCCCAGGCCCACCAACCCCAGGGCGATGGCCACGGCAGCGCCGACCGCGAAAACAAGAAAAATGGGCATGGTTTCCGCCGCCCGCCGGGTGTTTTTCCGGTCCGCCGGCGGCCCTCGCACACGGAAAGCGGCGGGAGCCATGAAAAAGCGCGTCTACACGTTTTGTTCTCCGGGGCGGCGACGGGCGGACCGCGCGAAGGCTTAGGGAGCGCTTGGGATCGTCACCTTTTTCGGAGGTCTTGGAGGCGGCGTTTTTCTTTAACCTGCGGGCGCGATGACTTTGACGCGTCATGCGTGTCGAATCGGCGGCGCGCCGGGCGCCTGCCCCGCTTGAAAATTCTCACATTGAGTATAAACTATATGCTCAGATGTTTCATAAACGGCCGGGTGCATGGCCACCCGCCGACGCCATCCGGAGGAGCCGGACCATGACCCGTTGTCCGCCCCACACCACCGACACCGTCACGCTGGACGCGGCGCAGCCGGACCTGCCGCCCGATGAGGCAGCCGAGGCGACGCCGCGCATCGAGGCCATTCAGCGCCTCAAGGCCCGGCGCAACGCCGTCATCCTGGCGCACAACTACATGGCCCCCGCCATCTACCGTCACGTGGCCGACATTACGGGCGATTCCCTGGCCCTGGCGCGCCGGGCGGCGGAAAGCGACGCCGACGTCATCGTCATGGCGGGCGTGCACTTCATGGCGGAAACCGCCAAGCTCCTGAATCCGGAACGGCCGGTGCTCATGCCCGACACGAACGCCGGCTGCTCCCTCGCCGAGTCCATCACGCCGGCGGACGTGCGCGCCCTGCGGGCGCAATACCCGGGCGTGCCGGTGGTCACCTACGTCAACACCTCGGCCGCCGTGAAGGCGGAGACGGACGTCTGCTGCACCTCCGGCAACGCCGAGACGGTGGTGGAGGCCCTGGACAGCGATCGGGTGATCTTCCTGCCCGACCGCTTCCTGGCCGCCCACGTGGCGGGCCGCGTCAGCAAAGAAGTCATCCGGTGGGAAGGCCGCTGCGAGGTGCACGACCGTTTCACCGGGCCGCAGATCCGCGGCTACCGGGCGGCCTTCGACGACCTGACGGTGCTGGCGCACCCCGAGTGCCCGCCGGACGTCCTGGCGGAGGCCGACTGCGTGGGCTCCACGGCGCAGATGATCGACTACGTCCATCGCGAGCGGCCGGTGCGGGCGCTCATGGTCACGGAATGCTCGATGAGTGACAACGTGGCCGCCGAGGCACGCGACACGGAATTCCTGCGGCCGTGCACCCTGTGCCCCCACATGAAGCGCATCACCCTGGACAACATCGAGGCGGCGCTCACCAACATGGAACCCACCGTCGAGGTGGACCCGGCCGTGGCCGAGGGCGCGCGCGCCGCCGTGGACCGCATGCTGGCGATCGGGCGCTGAGATGAGCCGCTTCGTTCCCCCCGACTGGGCCCGCGACCCGGCCGCCGTGGCCGTGGTGGGCACGGGCGCCGCCGGCCTCGCCTGCGCCCTGGCCCTGAACGACGCCGGCCGCCGCGTGGCGCTTTTCACCAAGACGGCCAACGCCACCAGTGGTTCGACGCCGCTGGCCCAGGGCGGCATCGCCGCCGCCCTGGGCGACGGCGACAGCCCGGAGGATCACGCCGCCGACACCGTGGCGGCGGGCGCCGGGCTGGTGGACCCCGCCGTGGCGCGCCGCCTCACCGCCGCCGGCGCCGCCGACATGGCGCGACGCCTGCAACGCGGCGAGATGCCCGCCGACCGCGCCGCCGACGGCTCCCTGTGCTACGGCCGCGAGGGCGCCCACGGCCGCGCCCGCGTCCTGCACGCCGGCGGCGACGCCAGCGGCCGCCGGCTGGCCGGCGCGCTGCGCGCCGCCGTGGCGGCGCGGCCGGGCATCCGGCTCGTTACCGACGCCCTGGTGCGCGACCTCGTGCGCGACGGCGACGGCGTCCACGGGCTGGCGGTGGTGCGGCCGGGCGACGGCGCCTGGTCCGTGCCCGTTGCCGGCGTGGTGCTGGCCACCGGCGGTGCCGGCGCCCTGTGGCGGGCCACCACCAACCCACCCGAGGCGACGGGGGACGGCATCGCCCTGGCGGCGCGCGCCGGGGCGACGCTGGCCGACCTGGAATTCATGCAGTTCCACCCCACGGCCCTGGACGCGCCGGGGGCGGACGGGGCGCGCCTGCCGCTCCTGACGGAGGCCCTGCGCGGCGCCGGCGCCGTGCTGCTGGACGGGGACGGCCGGCCCTTCATGGCCGACGAGCACGAGGCGGGCGACCTCGCCCCGCGCGACGTGGTGGCCCGTGCCATCGCCCGCCGGCGCGCCGAGGGCGGGCGGCCGGCCCTGGACATCCGCCCGGTCCTGGCGACGCACGGCGCCCATGCCTTCCCGCAGGTGATGCGGCTGGCCCGCGACGCCGGGTTCGACCCCGAGGCGGAAGCGCTGCCGGTGACGCCCGCCGCCCACTACCACATGGGCGGCATCGCCACGGATACGGCGGGGCGCAGCAGCCTGCCCGGCCTGTGGGCCTGCGGCGAAACGGCCTGCACCGGCTTCCACGGTGCCAACCGCCTGGCCAGCAACTCCCTTCTGGAGGCGCTGGTGGTGGGCCGGCAGGCGGGCGAGACCGCCGCCGCCGAGGCGCCGGCGCGCACAGGCGCCACCGTCGTGCCGGCGCCCGCGGGGGACACGGCGGACGGCACCGTCTTCCATGCCATCCGGGACATCATGCAGGATCGTGTCGGGGTGGCACGCGACGGCGACGGCCTGCGGGCCGCACGCGACACGCTGACCCGCATGACGGTTCCCGCCGTGCCGGCGGACGCCACGGCGGCGGCCGCGCGCAACGCCCGCACCGTCGCCGGCCTGGTGGTGGCGGCGGCGCTGGCCCGGCGCGAGAGCCGCGGCGCCCATCATCGCCGGGACTTCCCGGCAGCGGATCCGGCCCGGGCCGCGCGGCGCTTCATCACCCCGGCGCCCGTACTGCCGGCGGCCCGCGGCAGGGCCGCCTGACGCCATCCGGAGGAGCGACCCGTGACCGATCCCGCGCCCCTGCCGCCGCTCATCGTGGAGCCCGTCGTGCGCCGCGCCCTGGAAGAGGACCTGGGGCGGGCCGGCGACATCACCACGGACAGCATCGTTCCGGGCGATCAACAAGGCGACGGGGCGCTGGTGGCGCGCGCGGCGGGCCGCGCGGCCGGCCTGGCCGCCGCCGTCACCGCCTTCCGCCTGGTGGACCCGGCCATCGAGGTCACCGTCCACCGGCCCGACGGCAGCGACGTCGCGGCGGGCGACACCCTGGCGACGCTGCGCGGCCCGGCGCGCGGCCTGCTCACCGGCGAGCGCGTGGCCCTGAACTTCCTGGGCCGGCTGTGCGGCATCGCCACGGCCACGCGGGAGGCGGTGCGGGCGGTGGAAGGCCATCCGGCCCGCATCGCCTGCACCCGCAAGACCACGCCGGGCCTGCGGGCCCTGGAAAAGCACGCCGTGCGCCTGGGCGGCGGGGTGAACCACCGCTTCGGCCTGGACGACGGGGTGCTTATCAAGGACAACCATCTGGCCACGGCCGGCGGCGTCGAGCCGGCGCTCGCCGCCGTCCGGGCGAAACAGGGCCACATGGTGCGCGTGGCCATCGAGGTGGATACCCTCGACCAACTCGACACGGTGCTGGCCACCGGCCAGGCGGATTGCGTGCTCCTCGACAACATGGCGCCGGACACCCTCAGGGAAGCGGTCCGCCGCGCCAACGGCCGCGTCGTCACCGAGGCGTCCGGCGGCCTCACCCCCGACAGCCTGCGGGATGTCGCGGCGAGCGGGGTGGACATCATTTCTCTCGGCTGGCTCACCCACAGCGCCCCCGCCCTGGACGTGGCGCTCGACCTCGCTTGATCGCGATCATGGCCGGGCCCACCCGCCGCGACCCCCGCAAACCGGCGAGTCGTTAAACATTCGTTAGCCCCCGGGGTATGTTGCATTGCACCTTTCGTTATAAAGTCCTGTTTTTTCACCGCTTATCCACAGGGCCTTGCACAACCTTTTCCCATGCGGCACGAAGGTAGCGGGCATGAGGCAACGACATGGGGATTGGACCGCATGTCACGCCCCGCATCAACGGCGGCCGTGGGCCGCAGGGGGGCTCCACCATGAAAAGCCGATTCTCCTTCCTCGACACGATCCAGGGGGAACCGAGCCTTCGGGACCTCCTGGAAGACCCTGTCACCCACAAGGTGATGGCCCGCGACAGGCTCACCCTGCGGGACGTCATGGCCGCCTGCCGCGACGGACGGCAGCGCCTCGCGCGGGCCGAGGCCGCCCGCCGGGTCCCCCACATGGTGATCGTGGGGGCCGGCTGGGGCGGGCCCACGCAGCCGGCCATGCCGGGCTGGCCCGGGGCATGCGGGCTGTAGCCACGGCCCTCCCTCGCGGGGGCGCGGGCCTTGCCGCCGGGCGGTCCGGCGTGTTTCCTGGTCGGGAAAGCAGCCCGTGGAGGAAACGGCCGTGATCCGCGCCTGGTTCGAGCGCACCCTATCCGATCCGCAAACGCTCCTGCTTCTGGTGCTCCTGGGCGCCGGCGTTGCCCTTATCATCTTCCTGGGCGGCACGCTGTTTCCCCTCATCGCGGCACTGGTCATCGCCTACGTGCTTCAGGGCGGGGTGAACCGCCTGGAGCGGCGGGGCGTGCCGCACATCCTGTCCGTTTCCGTGGTATTCGTCCTCTTCCTGGCGGGGGCCTTTTTCGTTCTGTTCGCCCTGATGCCGCTTCTGGTGCGCCAGGTGACGGAACTGGCCCAACAGATCCCGGCCATGATCCAGGAGGCCCAGGCGCACCTCATGCGCCTGCCCCAGGCCTATCCGGAGCTCATCACCACCAACCAGGTTCAGCGCGTCATCCAGAGCCTGCGCGCGGAGATCCTGAGCACCACCCAGTGGTTCGTTTCCTTCTCCCTGGCCTCCGTGGTGGCGGTGGCGACCATGTTCGTCTATTTCATCCTGGTGCCGGTGCTGGTGTTCTTCCTGCTCAAGGACCGCCGCCGCATCCTGGACTGGCTCGCCGGCTTCCTGCCGCACGAGCGCGACCTTGCCAGGACAGTGTGGACGGAAGTGAACAGCCAGTTCGCCCGCTACATCCGCGGCAAGTTCTGGGAGATCATCATCGTCGCCGTGGTGACCTACACCACCTTCACCTTGCTGGGGCTCAACTACGCCGCCCTGCTGGGCGCCGTCACCGGGCTTTCCGTGCTCATTCCCTACATCGGGGCCGCGACGGTAACCTTCCCGGTGGCCATCGTGGCCTATTTCCAGTGGGGGGTAAGCTGGGACTTCGGCTATGTCGTCGCCGCCTATGGCGTGCTCCAGGCGCTGGACGGCAACCTCCTGGCGCCGCTGCTGCTGGGCAACGCCGTGAACATCCATCCCGTGGCGGTCATCGCGGCCATCCTGTTCTTCGGCGCCATCTGGGGGTTCTGGGGGGTTTTCTTCGCCATTCCCCTGGCCGTGGTCATCCAGGCGGTGCTGCGCGCCTGGCCGCGCTACCGGCCCGTCACGCCGGCGGAGGCGGCCGACGCTTCTTCGGACGCGGCGTGATCCCGGGCCGCGGACGGACTCACTCGCCCCGCGCCGTGCGCTTCAGCCGGTACAAGGCCTCCAGCGCCTGGAGGGGCGTCAGGCTGTCCGGGTCCAGGTCGCGCACTTCCTCCGCCACCTGCTCCGCCCGCGGGTCCACGGGGGCCGCCGCCGGTTCCGCCTTCTGCGATTCCATGGCGGCGAAAAGGGGCAGGTCGTCGGCCAACTGCGTAACCCGCGAAGCCCGCTCGTCGCTTTCCAGCCCGTCCAGCACCGTTTCCGCGCGCGCGATCACCGACGGCGGCAGCCCCGCCAGCCGGGCGACGTGAATGCCGTAGGAGCGGTCGGCCGCGCCCGGCGCCACCTCGTGCAGGAAGACCACCTCGTTCTCCCATTCCTTCACCCGCATGGTGTGGCAGGCCAGGGCGGAAAGGCGCGCCGCGAGCGCCGTGAGTTCGTGGTAGTGGGTGGCGAAGAGGCCGCGGCAGCGGTTCCTGTCGTGCAGGTGCTCCACCACCGCCCAGGCCAGGGACAGGCCGTCGAAGGTGGCCGTGCCGCGGCCGATCTCGTCCAGGATGACCAGCGCCCCCGGCCCCGACTGGTTCAGGATGGCCGCCGTTTCCACCATCTCCACCATGAAGGTGGACTGCCCGCGCGCCAGGTCGTCCGCCGCCCCGACGCGCGAGAAGAGCCGGTCCACCACCCCGATGCGGGCGCTGGTGGCCGGCACGAAGGCGCCCGCCTGGGCCAGGATGGCGATGAGGGCGTTCTGGCGCAGGAAGGTGCTCTTGCCCGCCATGTTGGGCCCCGTCAGGAGCCACAGCCGGGACGCTTCGTCCATGACGCAATCGTTGGCGACGAAGGCCTCGCCGCCCCGGTTCTCCAGGGCCGCCTCCACCACCGGATGGCGGCCGCCGGCAACCTCGAAGGCCGTGCCCGGCTCCACGATGGGCCGGCAGTAGCGTCGCACGGCGGCCAGGTCGGCGAGCCCCGCCGCCACGTCCAGTGCCGCCAGCGCCGCCGCCGCCTCGGCGACGTCGCGGCCGGCGTTGGTCACCTCCGTCACCAGGTCGGCGAAGAGCGCCTGCTCCAGGGCCAGCGCCTTGTCCGCCGCGTTGCGGATCCTGTCCTCCAGGTCGCCCAGCTCCGGGGTGGAATAGCGAACGGCGTTGGCCATGGTCTGGCGGTGGATGAAGGGGTCGCCCAGCTTGTCCGCCTGCCGGGCCGGCACCTCCACGTGATACCCCAGCACGTGGTTGTGCTTCACCTTGAGGGAGGAGATGCCCGTCTCCTCCTGGTAGCGTGCCTGGAGGTTGGCGACGAGGCGGCGGCTTTCGTCGCGCAGGGTGCGCTGTTCGTCCAGGCCCTCGTGGTAGCCGCGCGCGATGAAGCCGCCGTCGCGCGCCGTGGTGGGCAGCTCCGGCGCCAGCGCCCGGTCCAGGCGGTCCACCAGATTCTCGTGGTGCCCCAGGCGCCGGCACAGGTCGTTCATGTCGGCGGGCGCGCCGTGCGCCGGATCGAGCAATCCGGCGCGCAGCCCCGGGATGGGCCGCAGGCCGTCGCGGATGGCGGCCAGGTCGCGCGGCGTGCCGCGCCCCAGGGTGAGGCGCGACAGGGCGCGCTCCACGTCGGGGCATTCGCGCAGCGTGGCGCGCACGGACTCGCGCAGACTTTCCGTGTCCACGAAGAACTGCACCATGTCCAGGCGCCGGCCCACGGCCTCCGGATCCGTGAGCGGCGCCGCCAGCCGTTGCGCCAGCAGGCGTGCCCCGGGGCCCGTCACCGTGCGGTCCACCGTCGCCAGGAGGCTGCCCTGGCGCCGGCCCGACAGGGTCTCGGTGAGCTCCAGGTTGCGCCGGGTGGCGGCGTCCATCTCCATGACGGCGCCGTCGGCCAGGCGCTGCGGCGGCGCCAGGCGCGGCAGGCGCCCCTTCTGGGTGAGCTGGACGTAGTCGAGAAGGGTGCCCGCCGCGGCGATCTCCGGCCGCGAGAAGGCGCCGAAGCCCTCCAGCGTGCCCACGTTGTAGGTGTCGCACAGCCGGCGGCGGGCGTTGTCGCTGTCGAAGCGCGCCGACGGCAGCGGCGTCAGCACCGCCTTGTATTCGTGGAACACCTCGTAAAGCTCGGGGGCCTCCAGCACCGGCTCCGGCACCAGCAGCTCCCCGGGCTGGAGACGGGCCAGGGCGGGCCCCAGGCCGTCGGCGGCGACGGGCTGGGTGTGGAAGGCGCCCGTGGAGATCTCCAGCCAGGCCAGGCCGAGATGGCCCTGCGTGCGGGCAAGCGCCGCCAGGAAATTGTTGGCGCGGGCGTCGAGGAGTTCCTCCTCCGTGAGGGTGCCCGGCGTCACCACGCGCACCACCTCGCGCGCCACCAGGGCCTTGGAGCCGGCGCGCCGGCGGGCCTCCGCCGGGTCCTCCATCTGTTCGCAGATGGCCACCTTGTAGCCCGAGCGCACCAGGCGCGCCAGGTAGGATTCATAGGCATGCACCGGCACCCCCGCCATGGGGATGGCCTCGCCGCCGTGCTGGCCGCGCCGGGTGAGGGCGATGTCCAGCGCCTCCGCCGCCTTTTCCGCATCGTCGAAGAACAGCTCGTAGAAGTCCCCCATCCGGTAGAACAGCAGGCAGTCGGGGTGCTGGTCCTTCACCTCGAAGTACTGCGCCATCATGGGCGTGGCGTTGGCGCGGTCGCTGGGCATGGCGGCTCAGGTCCGTGCAAAATCCGGGCTAGGAAAAAGTCGCCGCGTTGGGCACAATGCGTGCCCCCGTCGGGTACACCGAGACCGCAAGCCGAAACAAGGTTCATGAGCGAAACGAACGACGCCACCACCGCCGACCAGCCTTCCGGACGGGAGCTGGTGGGCATCCTCAAGGACCGCCCGACCTTCGAGAAGGCCGTTGAACGCCTCAAGGACGCCGGCTTCCAGCATGCCGACCTGAGCGTTCTGGAGACCCACGAGTCGGTGGACGCCGCCAGGCCCGCGGAATCGGAAAACCGCTGGCGCGACGCCGTCACGGCCGTGGTGGGCGATCTCAAGTACGAGGGCCCGCTGGTCTCGGCCGGGCTCATCGCCCTGGCGACGGGGCCGGTGGGCACCGTCGTCGCCGGCTTCACCGCCGCCGGCGTGGGCGCCATGGCCATCCGCGAGGCCCTTGACGAGGTTACCGCCGAGCCCCACCGCGACGCCTTCGTGCGCGCCCTGGAAGCCGGCAGCATCGCCCTCTGGGTGCGGGCCGACACGGACGCGCGCGAGGCCACGGCGCGGCGCATCCTGGAGGAGATGGGTGCCGACAACGTTCACCTCGTCCACGACGTGGGCACCGCTACGGCCGACTGATCGCCCTGCCCCTGACCCGCTTTTCCCGGAACCGCCATGGAAGATTCCCCCAGCAGCAACAACCTCGACCGTGACGCCCTGCTCCTGCACAGCTCGGGCCGCCCGGGCAAGCTGGAGGTCACCCCCACCAAGCCCATGAACACCCAGCGCGACCTGTCGCTCGCCTACTCGCCGGGCGTGGCCGCGCCGTGCCGGCAGATCGCGCGCGATCCCGACCTGGCCTACGATTATACCGCCAAGGGCAACCTGGTGGCCGTGGTCAGCAACGGCAGCGCCGTGCTGGGCCTGGGGCGGCTGGGCGGGCTTGCCTCCAAGCCCGTCATGGAGGGCAAGTCCGTCCTGTTCAAACGCTTCGCCGACGTGGACAGCATCGACCTGGAGCTGGACACCGACGACGTGGACGCCATGGTGAACGCCGTGCGGCCCCTGGCGCCCAGCTTCGGCGGCATCAACCTCGAGGACATCGCGGCGCCCGAGTGCTTCATGGTGGAGCAGCGGCTGCGCGAGTCCATGGACATTCCCGTCTTCCACGACGACCAGCACGGCACCGCCATCATCGCCGCCGCCGGGCTCATCAACGCCATGCACCTGACGAACCGCGCGGAAAAGGACCTGCGGCTCGTCATCAACGGCGCCGGCGCGGCGGGCATCGCCTGTGCCGAGCTGGTCAAGGCCATGGGCGTGCCCCACGACCAGGTGCTCCTGTGCGACAGCAAGGGCGTCATCCACAAGGACCGCACCGAGGGCATGAACCAGTGGAAGTCGGCCCACGCCGCCGACACCCCGGCGCGCACCCTCACCGAGGCCCTGGAAGGGGCGGACGTCTTTTTCGGCCTGTCCGTGAAGGGCGCCGTGGACCAGGCCATGATCCAGAGCATGGCCGACAAGCCCATCGTCTTCGCCATGGCCAACCCGGACCCGGAGATCACGCCGCCCGAGGTGCACGCCGTCTGCCCCGACGCCATCGTCGCCACCGGGCGGTCCGACTACAACAACCAGATCAACAACGTCCTGGGCTTTCCCTACATCTTCCGGGGCGCCCTGGACGTGCGCGCCTCCACCATCAACAACGCCATGAAGGTGGCCGCCGCCCAGGCCATCGCCGCCCTGGCGCGCGAGGACGTGCCCGACGAGGTGACCGCCGCCTATTCCGGCCGCCGCCTGCGCTACGGGCCGGAGTACATCATCCCCGTGCCCTTCGATCCGCGGCTCATCTACGCCATCCCGCCCGCCGTGGCGCGCGCCGCCATGGACACGGGCGTGGCGCGCCGCCCCATCATCGACATGGAGGCCTATCGCACGGAGCTCTCGGCGCGCCTGGACCCCACTGTGGCCAGCCTCCAGGCCATTTCCGAGCACGTGAAGGGCGCCCAGCGCAAGGTGGTCTTCGCCGAGGGCGAGGACGAGCGCATCATCCGCGCCGCCGTCTCCTTCCGCAACTCGGACTACGGCGTTCCCGTGCTCATCGGGCGCGAGGACCAGATCCAGGAGACGGTACGGCAGATCGGCCTGGGCCCCCTCGACGGCGTGGAGATCCACAACGCCCGGCTTTCCCAGCACACCCGGCAGTACACCGATTTCCTGTACCGCCGGCTGCAACGCGGCGGCTTTCTGTACCGCGACTGCCAGCGGCTGGTGAACCAGGACCGCAACATCTTCGCCGCCTGCATGGTGTACCACGGCGATGCCGACGCCATGGTGACGGGCGCCACCCGCAACTACGGCGTGGCCTACACGGACATCACCCGCGTCCTGGACCCGCGCCCCGGCGAGCAGCTTTTCGGGCTGACCATCCTGGTGGCGCGCGGGCGCACCGTGTTCCTCGCCGACACCACCGTGCGCGACCATCCCACGGGCGCCGAACTGGCCGACATCGCCGAGCAGTCGGCGGAGCACGTGCGCCGCATGGGCCACGAGCCGCGCGTCGCCTTCGTCTCCTACTCCAGTTTCGGCAACCCGTGGCGCGAGGAGGCGGACGTGCTGCGCGAGGCCGTGGCCACCCTCGATCAGCGTCACGTCTCCTTCGAGTACGATGGCGAAATGAACGTCGCGGTGGCCCTGGACGGCACCATGATGCGCAACGTCTACCCCTTCTGCCGCCTGAGCAAGTCGGCCAACGTGCTCATCATGCCGGGCCGCGATTCCGCCAGCGCCGCCTACCAGCTGGTGCAGAAGCTGGGGGGCGGCACGGTCATCGGCCCCCTCCTCAAGGGGCTGTCCAAGCCGGCCCAGATCGTGTCCATGGATTCCACCGTCTCGGACATCGTCCACATGGGGGCGATCGCCGCCTACGACGCCGCGCACTGAGGGAACGACGGCCATGCCCCTGCGGCCCACCACACCGCCGTCGCGCCTGGCCGTCGCCACGGCGGTGACCGCCGCGCCGGGGGTGGCCGTGCTCGTCTTCGCCGGCTGGCTGGCTCTCATGCCCTGGTCCGCCGCCATCGGCGGGGCCCTCGCCGTGATTGCCGGCGCCCTCGCCGTCGCCCGCCTGTGGCTGGGCGAACTGGCGCGGATCGCCACCCACCTGCGCGCCGTGGCGGGCAATCGCGCCGGAAGGCCGCCCGCCGCGCGGGCGTGGACCGGGGGCCGGGAACTGATCGCCGCCATCGACCAGGTGGCCGACGCCCGCGAGCGCGAGGCGGCGCGCATGGCCGTTTGGCGTGCCTCCACCACCACCCTCATCGACGGCCTGCCCGACCCGCTGGTGCTGCTGGACGACGAACGCCGCATTGTCGCTGCCAATACGGCGGCC